>DASSKS010000426.1:0-7161 GCA_035690245.1 Halococcus sp.
GTTTGTTGTGCCGTATCGCGCGCCGCCTCGACCTGGTCGCGCGCGTCGAGGACGTTCTCGCGGAATTCATCGATGGAATCTCTGAGTTTCGATTGGATGGCGGCCTGCATTGCCTCTCCCTGTGCGACGAACGATTCGCCGCCCGCGCCACCTGCGGACGAATCGGACGAGCCAAACGACCCGAGCGAATCGGTCATGGATGAGTCAGTCGTCTCCTCGGTGGCCTCATCGCTCGTGACATCGCCGACGGCGTCTTCGAGGTCGTCTTTGTTCCGCATGAACTCCCGAACATCGACCGCATCCCAGAGGTCAGTGAAATCCACGAGCGACGCCAACTTTCTGAGTTCGACCGCTCGCTCTGGGTCTGCGTTCGCAATCGCCGCCGGCACCTCCTCGAAATCGACTGCTTCGGGCAATTCGCTCATGTCGATTGCCGCTGGTAACTCGCTGAGGTCGACCGTTTCGAGCAGTTCTCCGGTCTCCTCGATGACTTCTTTCCCGTCCTCAATGTCGTCTGTGACCGCAGAGACGGCAGTATCGTCGCTCAGCGCCGCAGAAAGCGACTCGCCATCGACCTCGGATAGCACTTCCGCCGGGTCGTGGTCTGAATCGTCTTCATTTTCGGTCTGTACCTTCCGAATCTCTGCTGTGAGTTTTCGCACGACCATTTCGCCGAGCAGCCGACCGAACTGTTCGCCGAGTCCACTACCGGTCGATTCCGCATCCCTCGCCCCGAGGCGTTCGAGCAGCCCATCGCGGAGTCCGCGCTGGAAATCCCCAACGAACGCAGACGAATCACTGTTTTCCGGTGTGTCCTCCTCGTCCGCTGAATCCAGCGCGGAATCGAGCCTCGTTGCGGTTTCGGTTAGCTCCTCGTCCGACTCTGTATCGTTCATATATCGCTCTCCTGTAGATACACGTCGAGGATTCCGTTGTTGAACGACGCATCCCGGACTTCGAGGTCGCCGCGCGGAAGGGACACACGCTCGATAACCTCGTTTTCGACCGCCACCACGAGCATCCGTGCACTCGAATCGACGCCCGCGGAGAGTCCGCGCGGGTCGATATCGGGCACATCGAGCGTGACAACTGCTCCCTCGTTTGTTTCGTGAATGCTCGCGGAGTGGTCGGTATCGGCCGTCGCGGGCGTCCTGTTTGCATCTCCGCGTTCATCGGCTTGGGGACCGATGCCGATGGAGAACCCGTAGTCAAAGCGCGAGCGTCCACGGCGTGCGCTCCCGGTCGCGCTCCGTCGGCGCTGGTTTCTCTCGTCCATGTCGGCGATGCTCTCGAATACGTCCGAGAGTATCGTTCGGATGATTCCAGAGTTGTCGTTCGCCCTCTCGTTGTCGTTTTTTGTCATTATTGTTTCACCTCCACCCTGTTGGTGAGCGTCTCGTGGGCTTTCTGTGCCACGTCGAGTCGTGTCTCCAGTTCGCGCCGTCTGGTTTCGTACTCTGCTTCCGTGCGCTCGCCGATTTCGAAGAGTAATCGGTTTTCCTTGATGTCGTCTCGAATCCCCTCGATGTCGTACATCTCCTCGATTGCCATCGAGTGGATGACGTTTGCGATGGAGATGATGGGCCGAAAGAGGAGGTCATCGACGAGAAACATTACTGTTGGGTCCCGATTTCGATGTCCACGAAGTTGTACGGCGGCCACGGTCCGGTGTACTGAACCGTGAGGACATCCCCATATTCGTCGGTGATTGCATCGACCGCTTCGTCGAATTTCATCCGTTCGTCCCGGTCGATGAGATACGAGCGATTCATGATGAGTCTCTCACTAAATAGGTCGTTTTCCGCCGTCCTGATGCTCGCCTCTTCGAGTTTCGCTCCGGCGTCCGTTCTGATTTCATCGGCATCGACAGCTGTATCCTCTTCTGCGATGAGTTTGACACCGAATTCGACCAACCCCTCGATGTCTCGGAGCGAGCGCGTGAGCGCGAGACGCCCGCCGCGAAGCACGTTTTTAAGGGTGCGCGCGTTCTTGAACACCGAGCCGAACTGCATCGGGACCACAGTCCTGCCGCCGTCTGCGACCAACGCAGTTTGAAGCACGTCGTCGTGTGCGCGCGCGTTCTCGTCCGTGAGTTCCGGGTCCATCGTGTCGATGTCCGTCACGATGGCAGAAAGCGGTCCCTGACTGACGGTGTAGGCCCGTCTCGCGCCGGCAACGCCTTCGACGTCCAACTCGAAATCGCCGTCTTCGACGACACCGTAGGCATACAGGTTCTCGCTCATGATAGATGGCGCGCTTGTGCGCCTGTGCGCCCTTAACGGGTGTGACTAATAGGTATATCGCCGGCAGGTGCAACGTGGGCGCTCCTTGCCTGTGCAGCCAGAAGGGTAATACACGGAGGTCGAGTAGGACGAGTGCAATGGCTAGTGCTCGACCCTCAAACGAAAGCCTCGTCGAAGTGATCGACCGCATCCTCGATAAGGGACTCGTCATCGACATCTGGGCGCGGGTGTCGGTCGTCGGCATCGAAATCCTCACCATCGAGGCGCGCATCGTCGCTGCGTCGGTCGATACGTTCCTCCACTACGGCAAGGAGATATCGAAATTAGAGATGGCGACGGAGTCGGGCGACCTCGAAGACCTGAAGAACCTCGATATCGGCACCTCGCCGATGGTCCAACCAGAACCCGACGAGCCAGAGGTTCGCATCGAAGAAGAACAAGAACAGTAACCACGCTCAGTAGGAACTCCACGGGAGAGAACCGAATCGAACGGGGATTCATTTATCCATACAGACCTCAGACAGGAGAACAATGGCCGACCTCGACCCAAACGAATACACAGTCGAAGAACTACGCGACGAACTCGACGGGATAGATGACCCCGACGCGCTCGAAGAGCTTCGCGAGGCAGAATCCGATGGAGAGAATCGTACAGGGGCCAAAGACGCAATCGACGAACGCCTCGAAGCCGTCTCGGACGACCAGCAGGGAGAAGGCGAAAGCGGTGATGGCGATGGAACGAGCGCCGGAATCGTGGATATTCGCAATCACGTCAGGGACGACGCCGGGGACCTCATCGGTCGTCCGCTCGACGGTATCGTCGAGATAGAGCGAAACGAAGGTGACTGGCGCGCACTCGTCGAAATCGTCGAACGTCGCTCGGTGCCCGATACCCAAGACATCCTCGGGCGGTATGCGCTGGAACTCGATGGCGACGGCGTGATAACGGGCTATCATCGGCTAGACCGCTATCGACGGGGCGATACGAGGAGTGATGAAACGGGAGCGCCCGAGTCCTACTAGGCAGTCGGATTCGAAACCCTCACTCACCCGTCAGCCGTCGCATCATCGCTCTCTGTGGCGGTCTCGGTCGGTTCCTCGTTCTCTGCCTGCTCGCCGCGGAGCGATTGGGGGTCAGTACCAATATTCTCGGCCATCGACACCGTCGGCGTGAGTGCCTCGCCACGGATCAGTTCGGGGAGCACTATCCGTACGGCTTCGAGCATCACGATGAACACGATAGGCAGGAGGAAAAACCCATACCAGCCAAAGAGGATGGGACCGAGGATGTACGCGAACATCAACACCATCATATCGAGCTGTCGGCCAGTGATGTAGGGTTGGATGAACGTCTGGGGCAAGATGTCGAGGACGAGGAAATACACGATTAATACGAGAAAGACGAACGCGAGTGTGCCGCTGCCCGCACCCAGCGCTTGAAACCCGAGATAGGCGACGACCGGGAGATAGATGATTTTACTGACTATAACCGGAAGGAGGCTGGTGACGCCAGTCAGAACCGAGAGCACCAGAATCATCGGTACGTCGAGTCCCGGCGGCGCGAGGAGGTTTGTCGCCTCGTAGGTGATTCCCGCGATGACCGACATGGCAACCACGAACAGGAGATTACCGAAGAAGACCGATTCTAAGTCCGCATCGACCGCGGTGGCGTAGGCATATGCTACCGTATCCCTGCCGCCGATGAGTTCCCTGAATCCGGCGGCGAGTTGGTCGTCGTGCTCTAGGAGGAAATACGCGAGCGCGAGCGCGAGCGCCACCAACAGGATGCCGCCGAACACTGCCTGGAACAGCTGTGTCCCTTCTCTGAGGAGGGTAGGGAGGGTCTGGGTTAGCTGGTCCGGCTGACTGAGGAGTTGACTCGGGTTCTGTAGCAGCGAGGCCACCGTCTTTCGCTGGGCGGCGGGCAGCGCACCGAGGTCTAAGTACTTCCCGAACGCGGCAGGTCCTCCAGTATCGATGAACCGTCTGACTTTTCCGACGATACGAAACGCGGTGTATATCACGAGCAGGAGTATCGGGACGACCACGAGGAGGACAGTCGCGCCCGCCGCAAGCCCGGAGGAGTTGATGACACGAGAGAGCCGCCGGCAGATGGGCCGTGTCGCGTAGTAGCCGAAGACGCCGAGGACGATCATTCCCACGAACGAGTAGAGGAGAAACGCAGCGAAAACAGCAAGCAAGAGGATGAACACCCACCAGCCGAGACGTGCTCTCCCCCCGGACGGGTCGAACCCGCCGTCTTGCCACATCACTGTATAGATGCGACCATCCGGGAAAAACGTTTGTGCTTGCAACGAGACTCCGACGAAGCTTTAGGCCGTTCTCCCTCCCTTCCTCCATGATACTCTCGGATGGGGATATCCACAAGCGACTCACGGAGGGCGACCTCACCGTTTCGCCGCTCTCAGACCCCGAGTTGCAGATTCAACCCGCGAGCATCGACCTCCGGCTTGGCCGCGAATTCCTCGAATTTCAACGGACGAACATCCCCTGTATCCACCCCGATTCCGAAAACGAAGTCGAAGAGTACGTCACCGAAACAGTGGTCGAGGAAGGCGAGGAGTTCATCCTGCATCCAGGCGATTTCGTGCTCGGCACTACCGTCGAACACATTTCGGTGCCCGACGATTTGATAGCCCGCGTCGAGGGTCGGTCCTCGCTCGGGCGACTCGCGGTCGTCATCCACGCGACAGCCGGCATCGTCGACCCCGGTTATCGGGGGCAGGTGACGCTCGAACTCTCGAATCTGGGAACTGCGCCCGTTGCGCTCACGCCCGGAATGCGCATCTCACAGGTGATTTTCACCGAACTCAAAACGGCGGCAGAGCGGCCCTATGGACCCGAACGCGGCTCGAAGTATCAAGATCAAGCCGGACCGCAGGCCTCGAAAATCGGTGGTGACGACGAGTTCGGTGGGCGTCAGCAACCCGATTCCGACGGAGATGAGCGATGAAGTTCGTCGAGGAAATTGTCGTTGATGAATTCCTTCCGACGTTTCGCTCGATGCTCGCAGAGCGCCTGCGTGCGGAGGGTCTCACCCAGACCGAAGTCGCAGACATCCTCGGCATCAGCCAGTCCGCAGTATCAAAATACGCCCACGGCGAGGTCGCACGAAACGACCGCGTGCTCGCAGACGAGCGCGTGAGCGGCCTCGCAGACCGCCTTGCCGACGAACTCGCAGACGATGAACTGACACAAGTGGGTGCGCTCGCGGAAATCGAGATACTGATTCGCCGGCTCGAACGCGGCGACCTGCTTTCAGAGCTTCACGAGGGAGCAATGGCGGGACTCACAGACCACGAGGGGTTTGCCATCCACGACCCGGACAGTTCACTCAGAACCACAGAACGGGTCCGTTCGTCGGTCAGGCGTGGATTGGGAATTCTCGAAAACACGAGTGGATTCGCAGGATTGATCCCGAATGTGGGAGCGAATCTCGTCGAGTGTGCGCCCGAACCCCAGGATATCGACGACGTTGCCGGCGTTCCCGGACGCATCTTCGACGTGAAGGGCCGTCCCGCGGTGCCCGGCGACCCCGAATTTGGGGTTTCAGAACACGTCGCGGGCGTACTGCTCACCGCCCGCGCGAACGGCAGCGACGCACGCGCAGCGCTCAATCTCAAATATGACCCTGACCTCATAGAACGACTCGAATCGCTCGGGTTTCATACTACTGAATTCGATGGTGAAGCAGACCCCGAAACAGCTATCGCCGAAATCGACGCATCCGAGGCCGACGTGCTCTATCATACTGGGGGCTTCGGCGTCGAAGCAATCGTCTACCTGTTCGCACCGAGCGCCGAGGAGGCCGCCTCTCGTGTCCGCGAGTTGGTATGAGCGACGACCACGGCGCACACGAAGCACAGACGTTCTATGGCCGGTGGGCACGGCTCTACGATGTCATCGCCACCCTTCCGGGAATCGGGTCGTGGCGCGAGCGCGCCGCCCGTCGGTTGGAACTCGCACCCGGCGACACCGTAGTCGAGGTGGGTTGTGGCACGGGCGCGAATTTTCCATACTTGCGCGCGAAGGTCGGCTCTAGTGGGGCAGTCGTCGGCGTCGATTTCACGCGCGGGATGCTCGACCGGGCGGCCACACGCATCGCACGCTCGGGCTGGCAGAACGTTCACATCATTCACGGCGACGCCACCGCAGTACCCATCAGAACTGTCGATGCCGTCCTCGCAAGCTTCGTCGTTGGGATGTTCAGAGACCCCGCAGCGGTCGTCGATGACTGGCTGTCGCTCGTGCGTCCGGGTGGCAAAATCGCGCTGCTCGATGCCGCCCGGAGTTCACAGCAGAGAGCGCGCCCGCTCGACGCCGCGTTTCGACTTTTTGTTGCCATGAGTGCTCCGCCGACAGGAAAGATTCGCTACGACGAGCCACCGTGGGAATCGCTTGATGAGCGCGTCGGGGCCGCACGCCAGCCACTCAGAGAGCACACCGTCGAATACACCCACGAGGAGTTCGCGCTCGGATTCGTTCGGCTGTCGAGCGGGCGCGTGCCCGATTGTGGCTGAACGCGAAAACTGTACCGACCAGTCTTACCACACGGCAAACCGCTTTGAGCGGACAGTTGACCCGAGCAGTCATAAAACGGGACTCATACCGGAAACCACGCTACTTTTTCCAGCCAGTTACGTGAGTGGGGCATGGTCACCGTGCCGCTCGCTCCCCGACCTGTCAGATACGGGATTGTCGTGACCGTCGCCGCGTTCATCCTCGTCGCGTCGGTCGTCGAACCGGGCACGACCACAGCACGAAGCCCGTTCGGATTTTTTGGAGTGGATAAATGGCATCACGCAATCGGTTACGCAGCACTCACGGCAACGCTCGCGTACGCAGCAGCGACATCGAGAAATCCTCGAAGCCTCGCGCTCGTCGTCTGTCTCGCGGT
>DASSKS010000427.1:0-9844 GCA_035690245.1 Halococcus sp.
GTCCGACGCGAACAACAACACGACGTAGAGCAGGCCCGTGAGCGTCCACCCGAGCGCGCCCCAGAAATGCCAGTGGCGGCCGAGACCGAGATTGTTGTCACCCGGCAGCGCAAGCCACGACGGGAGTGGCTCGATTTCGTCTTCGGCCGTCCAGAGATCGTCGTCGGTGGCGTTGCTCGTGGTCGCGGTTTCGGTCTCGACTTCAACACCGACACCGGCTCCATCACCGACCATCGGTGTCTCATCTGATGAAGATTCGTCGCCACTCGGGCGTTCTTCCTTCTCGATGGGACCCCGTTTCTCGTCGCCGAGCCGGAGCCACTCGGTGCCCGGAATCCCGTGGTCGCTCCAGTAGAACTTCGGATGGGCACCGATGATCTCGATTCCGCTTCTAATCAATAGCGTGGTGAACAGGAGGTTGAAGAAGTGAGTCAGGCGAATCCACCACGGATAGCTGAGTGCTTCGGCACTCATGGTGACGTAGTGGTAGCGACAGTTGCTCCGCTCAGCAGAGGCGAGCCGGTACCGCTCGCGTTGCGTGCGGTTCGATGCAGACGCACACTGGTTGATGGACGCCAGTCACGGAGGACGGTCCATCGTCCGGGATTGAGGCTCCGGTACATCACATATAGAGAGACGAGCGGTGTATCATTGGGCGTAGCGCAGATTCCCAGTGCCTGAGAACAGCCCCAATCCTCCTCCCTCCCGTGGACGAAGTGTAGGAATTTCGTTCGCGTCGGACCTATTGACTGTACAGAATCAACAGCACTATCCAGCAGACAGCCTCGTGTAATGCATCCGTTTCGAGGCCGACGATGGTATCGAATTACTTCACTACGACGACGCCCTTCATCCCCATCGCCTCGTGGGGTTCACAGGAGTACTTGTAGGTCCCGCTGCTGTCGAATGTGTGTTCGAAGGTATGACCCTTCTCGGCGCTCAGTTCGCTCTCGAAGCTTCCATCCTGTGCAACGACGTTGTGGGAGCCACCTTCGCCGGTCCACTCCCATGTGATTGTGGTTCCCGTTCCGACCCGTATCGCTGGCGGAGCGAACGAATATGGGCCGTTGTTCCCCTCCGCCCCGACTTTGACGGTAACCTCACTCGCGCCAGTCTTATCGGTCACGCTCTCGTAATTGGTGTTGTCGAGCCAGCCGCCGAACGCTGGCGCGTCTCCGCTTCCCGATGCACTACCAGCATTACCGCCGTTGGCTTGCGCATCGTTGCTACTGGCCCCAGTGGAACCATCACCGCTGTTGGCGGTCCCAGTACTAGTACAGCCAGCGAGAAGCGGTCCAGCGACCGCTACTGCCGCCGCTGTTTTCAGGAACGTTCGCCGCCCGGTTGACGTAGTGGGTCTCATTGCAGGTGAACATACTACTGATGGAAGAATAACGATAGCCGTGATTCTCACCGGCTGGGAACACCACGAAGATGTTCGGCACCATCCTTTCGGAGCAAATCGTGTAATAGTATCCTATGTATGCTGAAAACGGAGCGCTATGCCGAGGAAATCCGTGTGTTTCTCCGAGCTACCAGTGGATTATGATCCATCTGTGGACCAATGCTGCTCGATCCGCTGTTCAATCGCAGCAACAACCGTCGACACGACATCTATCGGATGGAGTGACGACCACGTGAGATTAGCAATGTCGTCTCCCGCTGGTGGTTGATGGAAGTGAAGGCGTGCGTTGTGGGGATTGGGATGACGGTCCCACCGGCACTCCCAGCGATCAGCGGCCATCGTCTCGACGTAGTGTATCGAGAAGTCGCCACTCGCAAACCAGCGGATATCCAGTCGGGCGGTCTCGACTGTCGGTGGATACCGACTCTCCTCACACAATGCACGAAGGACTTGGGGCTCGTAGCTGTCGGGGTCGAACTCGGTTGTGGCGACTAGTGGTTCGTCCGCGAGGATTCCTTCGAGAAGCTGGAGTGTCCGTCGATTAGGTGGTCCGGTTGATGGCTGGCCACTACTTGGGGATGGCGTCATCTATGCTGGCAGGAGGCGACCATCGTTCTGGGAGAGCTGTCGTGCGAGTTCGTAGAGACGAATATCTCGATTGAGAGACTGCCATTCGCTGATTGCGTCCATTCGCTCGTGAATCGTGTCATGGTCATCGTGCTCGAAAACGGAGACTCCAGTTGGGTCGGTCGTCTCGAAGCGCTGTTCGAACTCCTCTCGGCGGTTTTCGAGACGATGGACGCGTTCGATGATCTCTTCGACAGTGAGTTCCCGAGCGAGACGATTCGCGTCCTGCCACTCAAGGTAGCCGTCGTTTCGCTCGTATTGAGCGGGGCGGCTCTGGCGGTCTGCCCGGCTGATACCCATGTCCGTGAGGCGGTCGAGATGTTTTTTGGCTGCATTAGGCGAGCAGTCCGCTACTTCCGCGATTTGGGGGTAGGGAGTTGGTTCCGTGATCCCGAGGATGACGTCGTAGACACGCCCGAACGTGTCGGTACTGTCAGCCCATCGCTGTCGTACTTTGCTGACGTCCTCTTCCGACGGGCTTGGATCGAAGTCAGCCATTGATGGTTATACACGCCGCCTCGCAATATATATTTGGATTTTGCAAATATATGATCGTACTTCGCGCTGGAGTCACGAACGACAAGATCTATGCACGAGATAGAGGGTGAGCCGGACGGCTGACTGCTCAGGAATGAGTGAGACTCTGGGTGGCTACAGACAGCCCAGAACAGGTCGGGACTGCGTTCCGCAGCCCCGACCCACGATCCGACGAACCGCTCCAAAACATCAGAAGTCGGCTATCTAGATTTCTCATGCACAGCAACTTTCGAGATTCATACTATCGAGATAGATTTTGAGACTGGTCGTGTATGATAAATCAATCTCCTCGACTTTAGATTTGGACGTTACGGCCAGTCGGCATCGACACCGACTAGTTCAGCACTCACGTTCCAGAGACACTCGCGCAACTGCTCGTCGTGAATGCGCGGATCGGGTTCGGTGTGCTCTCGTCCCTCGAAGTATGCGCCGGTCGTGTCTGCCGTTTCGGGTGCGACAGCGAGGTGGACGAGACTCTCTGCTGCCTCCTCAACCGAGGTTCCGAGAACGGGAAGCCGAGCAGCGACAGTCGTGAACGCACGGACGGGGAGTGAGACATCTCGGTAAAGGCGACTACCGGGGACGAATCCCGGATGAACAGCGTTCGCGGTCACGCCTGTTTCATCGAGGCGTGAAGCGAGTTCGATACTAAAGAGTACGTTCGCTAGTTTCGAGCGCGCGTAGGCGTCGAGTGCGCGGTAGTCACTCGTGAGTTGCAGGTCACAGAAGTCGAGTTCGCCACGGCGGTGAACACTTGAAGCCGTAACGACGATTCGAGAGGGTGCGGATGCACAAAGTTGGTCTATGAGGTCGTGGGTCAGAAGATACGGCGCGAGGTGGTTGACCGCGAACGTCTCCTCGTATCCTTCGTCGGTGAGTCTGCGCTTTTTGTGCGAGCACGCCGCGTTGTTCACTAGCACATCGAGTCGATCGTAGCACTCACAGAAGGTGTCGGCAAGTGTGCGAACCGCATCTATCTCGGTGAAATCGGCCCGGAAGAACGTGCCTTCGCTGCCCACCTGCTCGATTTCCCTGACGACCGCTCGTCCGCGCTCGCGCTCGCGGCCGGTCACGACGACAGTCGCCCCGAGATTTCCGAGCTGACGGGCTACTGCGCGTCCGATACCGCCGGTCGCGCCGGTGACGAGTGCCACCCGTCCAGTCATCTCGACGAAATCAGTCATGTCCTAAGGAGATGTGGGAGGAGTGATATACTGTCGGTCAGAAACTCGTTTGTCGATTCAGTATGATTCGGCTGCCGCCAGTGGTTTTGTGACGGAATTTACATCCTGAATCACGGTACGATTAGGGTGTCTGAGTACACCATGCATATCGCCGCCTACGTCCGCTTCTCGACCGACGACCAGAACGAACAGCGATAGATACGGATGACTTGATGAAGGATGCTGGCCAGACAAGACCTCGAAAACCAAGCGGTATTGATCAGAGCACGTCATCTGGCTCCCAGTCAGCCTCCCAGCGAGGTGGACGCGGACCGGGAACGGTATTCGCCTGGTCCCGCAGCTCTTGGCCGGTAAACCATGGGTGACATCGGTCGGTGCGCTCGAAGTCACGGAAGAAGCTGATGTGAACCCAGCTATACGAGGCTGGGATATCCCCAGATTGCTCACGTTCACGAATCGTTTCCTCGATTTCCTCGCGTGTGATGGCGATGTTGTCTTCCTTGACCAATCGGTACAACCCCTCTAACTCGGACGCTTTCTCCTCGTCGGTGAGGTCGTCACTAAAGAAAATCTGGAGAGCAGCGCGGCGAATTCCCTCCGGACTACCCACATTATCGTCGGTCATCCACGCATAGTCGCGCGGAAGAACGTGTGTCTTCTTGAAATAGAGCGAATAGATGACCCCGAGTTCGGGACTTTCTCCACCAGATTCCTTCTCATAGACTCCTACCACCCAATCGGCGTATGTGGCCGTGAGATGGAGTTTGATTGCGAACGCCGACCGATCCTCGAAGTCCGGATCACGGAGGTCGCCGACGACCGCGGCGAACGTATCGGTCCGCTTGTTGAGTTCGCTCTGAACGAGCCGGAGGTTCTGCTCAAACTTATCGCGGTAGCTGCCGAGCACGAGATACGTCGTCCGCCCGGAGACTTCGAAGGCTGGCAACTCGGTTCGAATGAAGTCGATGGCCTGCTTGCGGTCAGCGGCACTCAACGGCTCCTGTAGCGCCTTGTCGAGGGCTTGCTTGAGCCGCGCTGCATCGTCTGGAGGCGTCGAGGGCATCTTTATCGACATGAGTTCAACGAGTGCTTAACCGTTCCGAAATAACTTGGTGTTTCATAGATAAACCGACTTGGTTGTTTCCACTTGTTGTGACCGAACCGTTATATCGCCGTGGCTCTAAGCGACGTATATGAGCGAGACACCCCCTGCCACCCACGCCTCACCCTTCGAGGCACAGCGTGAGATACACGAACTGCTGTCTCAAGAGACTCGACACCATATCCTTCAGACGATCCTTGGACACCCGACGCACTTGGTATCGTTGACGGAGTTTGGCTACTACATCCAGAAGAGCGAATCCGCGATCCTCGATCAGCTTGACGTACTGAGTGAGCGCGAACTCATCACGGCGTATATCGCCGAAGAGAACGAAGGGAAACGGGATCAACCGAGCAAATTCTACGGGCTGACTGAGCGCGGGATCGAGGTGTTGGACGAGTTCAAGTATTTACGCGGTGTGCCGGTTCTCCGCGCTGTCCACGATAATACCTGAGGTCGGCTAGCTCGATTCGTCATGCATAGACAGGTTCGAAATTTTGACTTTTAAAATTGCTTTTGCAATTCATTATGTATGAACAATTCACCTGACTATCTTCAGTTTAGTGTGTATCAATCAATATGCATCAGCAGTCATGTCAGTCAGATTGTCGAGTGAACCATCGGACAAGTCCAATACCCGCGATCAAATGTGCGACAACGCCAATCAGTAGATACAACGACCATGTGGGGTCACCGCTGGCGCTCGCTACGAATGCTTTGACGGGCCAGTAGGCTGGAAACACCCCTGCGACGAACTGAAGCGGCGCTGCCACCACAGCGATCACCAGTGCTGGCCCGAGAATGACCAAATTGACGAGTTTGCTGAGCGCGATTCCCTCGATAGTGTTCGAGGCCAGCGTCCCGAACCCAAGAGCGATGACTGGGCCGCCGAGTGCGCCCACAACAGCCGTTCCAATCAGGACCATCGGCGAGATTGGCACCAAGCCAATGACAGCTATCGCGGGAAGAGTCGCCGTCAGACTCAGGGCGTACGCTGTCACACCCCGGTACAGCAGGTACCCACGAGCCGACAGTGGACTCGTACGGTACGCAGCGAGCATTCCCTGCTCGCGGTCCTCAAGGACAAACATCCCAACAACGAACCCGTAAATCGTCGGGCCGAACACCACCATCGACCCAGCGATCACCGGATAGTACGGCGGTAACGCGAATCTTGGAGCTACCATGGTCGCCACCGTCGGGGTCCCGAACCGAATGATCACCGCGAGCACGAGAGGACCAACGGCGGCAACCGCCAGCATCGGGTCCCGTACCCAGTTGCGGAGGTCCGCCAGTGCCAACCCGACGACAGGCGATTGGGAGACGGGCCATCCCCCGTCGTTCCACTGCTGGGATTCTGGAACGTCCGTGCGACCGAGCTGGTCGCCGGGGTCGCCACCCCGAACGATATGCCGTCGGAAGGCTTGCTGCGCCCACCAGTATCCGATAGCAGTGGCGATGAGTAGATAGCTGATACTGTAGGCCACCTTCCACGGGGCTACCGGACGGAAGCCCGCCTCAATGAGGATCAGTGTCGGTTGAGTGGGCAGTAGATAAAACAGCCATGTCTCGACGAACCCGACGTAGCTGAACAACGGCAAGACCAGGATGGTCCCCCAGCCAACGGCGCTAATGAAGTATTCATTGATAGAGTCGAAGCGTGCGACCGCCACGAACCCAATAAGTATGAAAAGCGATGCCGAGAGCGCGACGCCGACGATCAACACCACCAGTCCCGGCGTCGATGTCGATCCATGCCCCAAGACGGCGATCACAAGCGCGACGACGACCGCCAGCAGCGAGAGGGAGATCGCCTTCGAGGCGAGATAGCCACGGTCACCAAGCGGTGAGGTCACTAGCGCGGCCAGCACGCCCTCTTCTTTTTCGAACAGCACCAGTGCGGCGATGAAGTAAAAGCCCAGTAGTGTCGGATCAGTAGCGATCAACAGCACAGCGGCGTCGGTGCGCAGTTCCGGCCCTAGTACCCGAAGACCAATGATGAACACCACCGTGAGGAGTGCATAGACCGCATAGAAGCCGTAGCGGAATTGGAGGCGCACGTCCCACGCCAGCATCGACCGGAACGTACCCATCACATCCCTCGGTTGGAAGAACCCGAGGAGGCGGAGACCACTCGCATCCGGTCGTCTGTCACGTCAGTTCCTCCCCAGTGACTGCGATGAACACGTCTTCGAGGGTTGCCTCTTCAGTGTGGATGGTTTCGACCTGTCCGTCCCGTAGCAGGTCATGAAACGTTTCGTTGGTGCCGAGATCGGCCACGTGAAATCGCTGGGTTGTCAGCGCGCCGTCGCTGCGGTACTCGACGCGAACGGTTGGCTCGCCGTGCGTGAGCTTCAACGCCCGAGGCGTGTCGATCACGGGGAGTTGACCAGCAACGATGAACGCCACTCGGTCGCACAACTGGTCGGCAACGGTCATGTCGTGCGTGGTCAAAAAAACGGTCGTGCCCTCCGCATTGATGTCCTCAACGACGGCCTTCACCGCTTGGGCGTTACTCGGGTCGAGGCCAGCAGTGGGTTCGTCGAGGAAGAGCAACGCAGGCTCATGAATCAGTGACCGGACGAAGTTCAGGCGCATTTGCATGCCCTTCGAGTATGCGCCAACTCGGCGGTCAGCAGCGTCAGCCATCCCCACCCGCTCAAGCAACTCGATTGGGTCGCGGTTCGCACCACCGTATAGCGAGGCAAACAGTTCGAGATTCTCCCGCCCGGTCAATTTGTGATAGAGGTTGGGTGTCTCGGCAGCCACCCCAACGCGCTCATAGAAATCTCGTCCCCACTCACTGACCTCTCTGTCGAATACCCGAACGCCGCCCGCGTAGTCATCAAACAGGCCAATCAGCACGTTCTGAGTCGTGCTCTTGCCAGCCCCGCTCGGGCCGAGAAACCCGAAGACCTCGCCGTTCTCTACGTCGAAGTTTAGTCCGCAGACGGCAGGGTCATCCACCCCAGCGTAGGTGTACCGGAGGTCTCGGACGGTAATTATCGCACTTGTTTGGGATCGCTCGTTATCACGTCGAGGATGGTCTCGATTGTGTCGCGTAGTGTCATCGAACGAGTCGATGTCTGTCTCTGCTGTCTGGATAACTCCGCTTTCACTCATGGTCGGCCTCTTTGGGAGCAGTTTCGTTGCTGTCGTCTGTCAGCCCAGCTGCGATGGCAGCGATGAGCGTCTCTCGAACCGCCGGATATCGGTCCGTGCCGATGTCTTTCTTGTGGAGCGTAAGGTACGCCACCGATTCAAGCGTCTGTGCGATTATCTCCGGATCAGGACCGGAAATCCGCCCGTCGTCATACCACTGCTCGATGTACGGGAGGATATACGCCGCGTCGCGTTCGCGCTCCGCTTCTCGTTCTTCCTCCGAGTACTGCGCCTTGATTCGATCATATTTGTCCTCAACGATGATCTGGTGGATGAGTGGGTTCGATTCGAGTTCATCCATGACGAGTTCGAGAAACGCGATAATCGCGTCCTCCGGGTCATCGTGCGCTTCGAAGGAATTGCCCAACAAACGGGGAACGAACTCCTCAAGGTCTGCCTCTAGGATTTCGAGATAGAGTTCGTCTTTCGAATCGTAGAACTGGTAGAAGGTTCCTTTTCCAATACCTGCTGCCTCGGTCAGTTCCGAGATTGTGGTCTTATCGATTCCATACTGAGTGAATAGCTCGCGCCCGGTTTCATGGAGCGAATCGCGGACTCGCTCGCGTTTTGCATCAGTGAAGGTCGGCATGGCTAGTCTGCTGAATTGGTCGGTGGTGATTCGTGGGTATGTTCTCCTCTCTGTGTCGCTGACGACGCTCGGACAAATCGCCAGCATTGCACGTTGGTTTAGTTCTCATGCGTCGATCTATGCTGTATGACTATTAGACGTTTTCGGTCAGATGAGTCAGATGGTTTCATCGACAGCACTCCCGAACAGTCTCGCTGTTTCGCCGTTGAATCCGAACGAACAAGCGAAGATTTGGACGGATTCATCTCGGCTATCACGACCATCGCGCAATCGCAGTGCGAGCACTGTGAGGCCTACGCGGACATCGAAACGTTAGTCTGTGAACTTCCAATTGACCATTGCACGTTTGCCGTACACGATTCGTTTGCGCCGTACTCCGGGCCATATCCGATGACGCTACTGGTCCGGGCGTTCATCATCAAGGAAATCAACGGTTGGGACGAAACCGCGCTTCACGACTACCTACGAGCGAATCCCTCGCTACATAGTAGACTCGGGTTCGAGACGCTGCCGAACCAATCGACGTTCTGGCGGTCGTGGAACAACCGCTTTAGCGGGGCCCTACGCGACGCCGTACAGGAGTGTGCTGAGGCGATTGTGAAGGCCGCACGCGCCTGCGATGTTTCTCTCCCCGAGCGAGTCAGTAGCGAGACGAACGAACCGGACACCACTGACTGTCCGGAACGCCAACTGCTCGCACAGAAAACCGACGAGGTATGGCAGCAGGCCAAACCGTTCGTCACCGATGCATTTGCTCTTGACCGTGGCCAGAACTGGGAGATTCACGAGAACGCTTTCTGGGAACAGCACGCCTACATGGGGATGCGTGAGGATATGTATGCCCGTAGCGGCCCAGCCTCGTTCTCACTTGATACGACACGCGAGCGCATCCCAACCGGCTCGACCCACCGCTACCAGATCGGCAAGCTCTCGGTTGCGGATATCCGCTCAATGCTGCGGAATACGACGCGAATGATCATCGCTCGCGCCCGACAGAACGGCGAACTCACCGGGAAACTCTGGGCGGCCATCGACGTGACCAAGGGATTTCCGTTTACCGGCGACCCCGAGGACCACGAGGACGACATCCTCGGACACAGGGATGGAAACGAGTATTACCAGTGGGCGGTGCTCAAAATCGTCGGGATGGACGTGCCGCTGGTGCTCGACGCCATCCCGCGCGAACGAGGACAGTCGAAGGATGAGATCGTGGAGAAATTGCTCGAACATACGACCGA
>DASSKS010000428.1:0-4543 GCA_035690245.1 Halococcus sp.
TCGAACGAACGCTCAAAGAGCGTCTCGTGGAGCGGCAGGATGACGAACTCGGCAAGTGCCTCTCGAAAGAACGCGCCGATAAGTCCATTCACTGTAGTCTGTGGGATGTCGTCTGTGTTCTGTTTGCGGCGAAACGCCGACACCGCCTCAATGACAGACAGCGAGGTGATGACGACCGTGGCGTCCCCCTCGATTATCGAATCGACCGCTTCCGTTCCCGGTTCCTCGTAGTAGCGCTTCACCAGTGCCGACGTATCGAAGAAGGACGCGCTGCTCACAGGCGTTCGTCGCGCTCATGGACAACGAGTTCAGAGAGTGGTCGGCCCGTTGTGACCGCTCGGCGGACTTCCTTGATGTCAGGTGCGCCGTGTTCTGTGACGAACGCTTCCATCTCGTCACGGAGCGGCGTCTCCCTGTCCCCGAGGACTCGCCGTCGAAGGTCGTCGCTGTCGTGTTCCGTCGCTTCACTCATGTGGATTGATTCGACCGTGAGCGACTAATCGGTTTCGGTGCGGCATACTATCGGTCAAAAACCCGTTCGCCGGGGCGGTTGGCGCGCGCTTGCGGTCGTGTGCGAGTGAAACGAGCATCGAGCGCGAATCGGCGTGCGAGGGATGAGTGAGCGACCGAAGGGAGCGAACGAATCGGCTGGGGAGGGTGTGGCCTGCGGTTCTCCTTTGTGTCGGGATTTGCGGTCGCTAATGCAGATTCATCACTATGATTTGTTTTCAATAAGTTGGCTGTCGTTACTGCGTACTGCAACTGGGTTCTTCAAAAGAGCCGTCGGCTCCCTCCTCACGCCGCCAAAAAATGGGAATCGCACCGAACCGCTCAGTTCACCCGAGAAGGTGATGAGTAGCCCGATTACTCGTCGGTTCCGCCCCCACCGCCACCGACGTTGATGGAGGTGAGCACTGCCGTGTTACCGTTGCCATCGTCGTAGATGACCTTTATCGAATTCTGAACATTATTGACCGTTGCGATGGTGGTCCCAGCAGTAACTTCATCACCACCAACGTTCGTTCTGTCAGCGCCGTCTACTGTGTAGTAGAGATTCGCACCATCAATTGCGTCACCGCTACTCATGGTCAGCGCGCCGGTTGACGCATCGTAGGTAAAACTCGCCTGTGGCGTTGTCTGTTGCTCGCCACCGAGTCCCAGCACGAACGCGCCGATGACGGCGGCGAGAATTACGACGACAGCGACCATCAGAATTACCCCAATTAACCTTTGCCGTACTAGTAAATGCTATAACTACGGCGTCCATTGATTGAAATAGAGCAGAGAGATATGCCCGAAAACGACCGCGAGCAGGTCAACATCCCACTTGATGCGGATGTAAAAGACCAATGGGAAGACTTTGTTGACGAACATCCTGATTACCGATACGTGTCTCACCTCGTGCGAGCAGCCGTCGGAAAGGAAATCAGAGGTGTGTCCTCGGATAGTGGTACATCTGGGGTCTCGGACGAACGGCTATCAGACATCGAGAGCGGAATAATCAGCCTCGAAAACACGCTCTCGGAGGTCAATGAACGGCTTTCGAATATCGAGAGGGCGATGGAAGCTCCCGCAGAGGATATACTCGATCTGGCTGGTAAGATATTCGAGGTACTACCGGAAGAAAAGGAACTAACGGCAACTACACAGTCCCCCTTAGACCCTGATGAAGCACCTCCCGTAATCGAAGGCGGTGGTAACACCTACGTCCAAACTGGCCGGGTTACAGACATTGCCGAATATCTCGAAGAACAACGCTACCGTGTTCGGCAAGCCATCGAACACCTACAAGACGATACGCATCTCATCAAGTCACTCGTTATCGAGGGCGAAACGCGGTACTACAAGGAGGTGTGAATATGACAGCAAGCCGCCCTCCAATCGGAGACGAACACATCGACCGCTTTCTGGACCGCGTGAAAGGGCGAAAATCCGAAGGAACGTGGAAAGGCAGGCATACCGATCTCAAACAGTTCCATAATTGGATCGTTGAGAACGAGAAAGGCGATGTTACGGACCTGTCGGCACAGGATATAGACTCGTACCTAACCCAGACCAAGAATAAAGGGTACGCTCCACATACGGTAGAGCGTCACTACCACTCTATTCGTGCGCTATATCGGTCGCTTGGAGGGTATTTCGGTGTTCTCAACGAGGAGGACAATCCCTTGGAAGATTTCGAATATGAGTGGGTGAAAGACCTCATGGGTGGGAGCAAAAAGACCGAGGGAGGACGAGACGACTTCATCCATATCACTCCCGAGGAGGTGGACCTTATGGTTGAAAACGCTCCGAAACCACGGACCCGGAACCAGTTGATGTTTCGACTGCTGTTTCAGACCGGGGTGCGCGCACAGGAATGTCGGGACATCAGACTCGAAGACGTATCTCCCGCTGGCGTATATCACAACGACAGCTATCCCGATGGGAGGGCTATCGACGTTTACTCGCAAAAAACGGACGAATGGCGAACCGTTTGCTATCAGCCGAGCCTCGACACGCTCATGTCGCTGTGGCTGAATCAAATCCGCGAAACATATGCGATGGCCGAGAAGAGCGAGTACCTGTTTCTCACGAACCGTTCGGAGAAACTCGGTAGGAGTCGGATTCAAGAACTCGTCCGCGAAACCGCTGAGGAGGCCGGTATCCAGAAAGAACTGTACGTCGACCCGAACGGGAAAACTCACCATCGAATCACACCCCATGCCTTCAGGCATGGTCATTGTATGCACGCAGTCAAGCAGGATATAGACATCGCGTTCGTCTCCGAACACGCGGGCCATTCGTCGCTCAATATGACAAAGAGGTATCTCGAAGCAATAGATAGCGGGGTTCAAAACGCCTACAAGAGATTCGAGTCGTGAGAGGGCTGAAATAACGACAGATGAAACCGGGACACAACGATGGACGTAGGCGATATGACCGAAAGCGAGGAAACCAATCGAATAGTGGTATGTTTCGACCGGGACTGGACGGTCTCGGTCAATCCCCACCCGGAGCGCGAGGCCGTCCCTCTTTCGTGGGTGAGGCATCTCGCACACGATGCTCCGGGAGTCGACGTGTGGGCGACGGGCAATCAGATGCTAAGCATCGAGGCGTCGATCCACGGGACAACTCACGCAGCAGTCGTGTGGGTCTCTCTGTTCGATGAGAAGATCGAACCGATATATCCCAACGAGCGCGTCGAATACTTCAAGCCAGCGCGAGACGACCGCCTGCGGCTCATACAGGACTGTTACGAGTATTTCCACGACCGAGAGGACCTCACCCTCATCGTGGTCGATGATGCCGATCTCGCGGCAATGGAGGACGAGGGATGGCACTACTACACGGCATGGGAGTTCGTCCCTGCCGCGCTCGATGGAGAGTTCGATTTTTTCGACCCGGAATCGATGGAATCTTCGAGCACAGAACTGTCGGTCGACCACCGATACTCCCTTGATGAAATGGATGAGTCGGTAAGTCTCCCGAAGCCACCGGAGCACCTTCGGAACCAGTACGAGGGCCACTACGAACAGATGAGCGAGGTGGTCGAAAAGATGGTGAGACGGAGCGAGCAAGACTGGACTCCCGAAGAACAGCGAGTGATCGATTGGATAGCGGAGAGGAGTGGCGAGGAGTTCGCCGAGGAAAACGCTTCATTGATCTTGGCACAGGCCGAGTTAGTAGGTGAGATCGGGACCGAAACCGAGGAATAGTCAAAGAGCTATCCGTATCATTGATGAGTCGAAGGGGACTGACCTATACCAGCGACCGAGCGCGCTAATGTTGCCCCGCGAACCGGAAGGGAGTCGGGATCGAACGGACCCTTTCGGGAGACGCTTGATCATAGCCCTATGGCTGACTAGTTCTCCCCACCACGTTTTCGGTAAATGGTTTCTCGGAGACATGAGACATCTTACCGTATCCAAGTCGGATTCTTGTTCCCCATTTGGTCGGGTCGGCGTGAAGTGAGACCACTATGAGCAGTATAAAACTATAAAAACACCCTCCGTAAACGACACCCAAGAATATCACCGCAAGAAATCCTCCCGATCTCGGTCGTCCGGGGGATGAAGGCGAAACGTCATTCTCGGTGATCGCCTCGTTTCGAGACCCGTAGAGATAGCTTCGAACCGGAGAGTGAGAGCCGCTGTCACGAGTCTCACAGTGTCGTCAGGACGTTCGGTAGAGATTGGTCTGAGCGAAAGGACCGAACGTCCTGATAGTCCATTATCGCCATGTCCACCCAATCCTCAGTGAGAGAGTCGTGTCACCCGGAGGAAATTCTCGGGTGAGAGGTGGCGAATGAGATTGGACTGTCGGTAAAGGAATTTCCCTCATTTCGTTCCCTTCACGGGGGATGGAACAGATGTCCGACCCTGAAAGAATCCTCACAGGGCACACCCCCTCTGCCAACTAAGCCCACGACCCCATTCTATCAATCAGGGGTGTGATAGGGGACTACCTTTGAGGGGGGAGCGTGCCTTGTGAGGATTCTTTCAGGGTGGGTGTGTGGGTCGAGGATTCTTTCAGGGTGTTCACAAGGAGAGACGGTCCCGCC
>DASSKS010000429.1:0-3130 GCA_035690245.1 Halococcus sp.
AACTCACAGCCGGGAAGCGCGCTCTCTATCATCACCGGGTCAGAAAGCGCAAGCCATACCTCGTCGGTCGTCGTGTCTTCGAGTTCGAACGTTCCACTGAATTCCATATCAGACCACCCCGCCTTGGTTCATGTGAGTTTCCTCCATGCTATCATGGTAACTATCAACCAAAAAGCTTTGCACTGGTGGAGGAATACGAAATAAGGAAACCATATTTGGTTAACAGACCACACATTCGTGACCGGAGAGTACCGCCACAGGGAGAAACGGTATATTCGTGGTTACGCAAGCGGACGCATGGCCGACACTGAATCGGTTGCTCGCGCGGGCGCGGTCGAGCGGTTGCTCGCGCGTCGAACCGAAGCTCTCTCAGCCCGTTCTACGGAAAGCGTTCCCCTCGATTCGCTCGCCGGACGGACGCTCGCAGAAAGTGTGACCTCCCCGAGGGACGTGCCACCGCACGATTACGCCACGATGGATGGGTATGCCGTCGCCACGAGTGACGACCAGCCACTCACCGTCGTCGGTGAGGTCGCTCCCGAGGACGACCCGCCGAGCATCGAAGATGGCGAGACGGTCCACATTGCGACGGGTGCGCCGTTGCCCGCTCGAACCGATGCGGTGATGAAACGAGAGAACGTTACCCTCGAAAACGGACGGGTCTCGGGACCGAGGCTCGAACCCGGAACGAACGTTTCGCCACGTGGCGGCACGGCAGGGTCGGGCGAGCGACTCATCGAGGCTGGAACCAGACTCGCGCCCCGATATGCGGCACTCCTCCGCGATGTCGGCATCGAAACGGTCTCCGTCCACGACCGTTTTTCAGTCGCCATCGTGGCCACCGGAACCGAGATTTCAGAGGGGAGACAACCAGACCGTGATTCGGATTTTCTCGTGGGATTGCTCCGAGAGTGGGGCCACGACCCGACGAGTCGAGAGACCGTCCCCGACGACTTGGATGCCATCCAGCGAGTCATCGAGGAGGCAGCCACAACCCACGACGCCGTTCTCACGACAGGAGGCACGAGTGTCGGGAGCGCGGACTACGTTTCACAGGTTCTCACCGAACACGACCTCCTGTTCGAAAGTGTTGGAATTCGTCCGGGCCGCCCGGTGACGGCGGCGGTGGTAAACGATTCGCTCGTTATCGGGCTACCGGGAAAGCCAATCGCGGCCCACACCGCCGCCGTGCTCGTCGCCCGGCCCTTTTTCACTGGCGAATGTTGTCTTCCAACAGTGAAAGTCGAGTCGGCACGTCGTGTCGAGATACCAGAAGATGATTTGGAGTATGCAGTTCCGGTCGTCATCGAGAACGGGAGAGCAATGCCGCTCGGCCATGTCGATTCCTCGCTTTCGCTGTACGAGGACTCGTTTGCACCCGGTCTCGTCGCCGCGAACACACGAGCTACGCTCGCGGATGGGTTCGTTCTCACCGACTCGTCGCTCGAATCGAACGAATCAGTCGAAATCGTTCCATATCGGGTGTTCGGATGAGTACTGAATTGCGCCGCGTCACCGAACGCGCGGTGAGAGAGGCGCTCGAAAAACACCCAACACGAAACCCAACCGTTCTCGGGGTGCTCCTTGCGGCAGGCGAAAGCACCCGGTTCGGCACGGAAAACAAACTCCTCGCGGAGGTAGATGGAACGCCGCTCGTCCGACACGCCGCCCGGACGCTGCTCGATTCGCGGGTTTCGTCGGTCGTCGCCGTCCTCGGCCATCAGCAGGGCGCTGTCCGCGACGCGCTCTCCGACGGCGAATTGGTGTTCGCAGCAAACGAAGAATACGAACAGGGAATGTCCACCTCAGTCAGGCGAGGGGTTGTGGCAGCCACAGAGATGGATGCAGCGGCCGCCGTCTTTCTTCCCGGCGATATGCCGTTCGTGGACGCCGCAACCGTCGATTTGCTGCTCGATGCATACCGGGCAGACATCGCCGACGCCGTGGCTCCCATCCACCGAGGGCAGCGTGGAAATCCTGTGCTGTTCGACCGCCGATACTTCGCATCACTCCGCTCGGTGAGCGGCGATGTCGGTGGCCGCGGCGTTCTGCTCGAAAGTGACGGCCTACTCATAGAAACCGACGATGCAGGAACCGTTTCGGATATCGATACACAGGCCGACCTCGAATCACGCGGATGAATCAATAGAAACCCCGTGTCCAGCCGAAATCCGTTTGCGGTTGTTGGGCGGTGGCAGTTGGCGCGCGCTCGCGGTCGTGTGCGAACGAAGTGAGCACCGAGCGCGAGTCGGCGTGCGAGGGATGACTGAAGGAGCGAAGCGACTGAGGGAATCGGCTGGGGAGGCGTGTGGCCGTTGCGGTGCGGAAGCGGCGGGCAAGCAGTTGTACCGCGAACGAGTAACACGAGTGAGCGGCAGTTTTTAGTCCAGGTTTTTGCGAGGAGTGGTACGTGAGCAAGTGAAACGAGCGAACGTACCCGACGAAGTAAAAAAGTGGAGGCGTGTGACCTGCGGTTCTCCTTTGGAACGTGATTTTTTAAACACTTCAAGTTCATAAAACCCTATCCACAATTACGTATGTGTTATTTCCCAGTTAGTAGATGAATATCGTCTGCATTGATCCCAAGCTCCACAGTTCTATCTGGCGGATTTCGGCTGTCAGCTTTGACCAGTATCGACTGGTCGTTCCACGTACAGTGAACCCGGTAGGCATCGCCCAGAAATTCACAGTTTTCGACGCGCGCGGTCAGCGTCGTCTCGCCACCGTCGAGACGAATCGATTCGGGACGAACCGCGAATAGCACTGTCTCTCCGGCGGTGACTGAAGCCGTTTCGGGGAGGTTCACGTCCACGCCGTTCACGGATGCACGCGGCGGCGTTGTCGAGCGCACGTCACCACGGAACAGGTTGTTCTCTCCGACAAACTCGGCGACGAATCGGGATGCTGGTTTGCGATACACCATCTCTGGCGTATCGACCTGTTCGATTCGACCATCGTTGACGACCGCAACCCGGTCGCTGATTGCGAGCGCTTCTGCTTGGTCGTGGGTCACATAGACCGTCGTGATATCGAGGTCCTGTTGGATATCGCGGATAGTCACTCTGAGCCGTTCGCGCAGGCGGGCGTCGAGTGCCGACAGTGGCTCGTCCAGAAGGAGTACTTCAGGTCC
>DASSKS010000430.1:0-5817 GCA_035690245.1 Halococcus sp.
CCGTCGTCGCCTCGAACACCACGTCATTGCCCGAGATTTTGGGGAACGCCGCCGTGCTGGTCGATCCAGATGACATGGCGGCGATAGCCACTGCTATTTCAGAAGTGTTGTCCTCAGAGCGGGATGAACTCGAATCGAGAGATGGGATCGATCATGCGCGGCAGTTCACATGGGACCGCGCATCGGACCAGTTGATAGATGTATTGAGAGGTGTTTGATGAGCGGTCCTCGGTAAGTGTATCCCATCATAATCTCTACTATACCCGATAGCCCAAATTTTTCAGTTGTTCCTCGACGGAATCATCAATTTGTGCGCCTTGCGCGGACCCTTCCGCAGTACAAATGGCGCTGGTCCGCTCTGCGGCGTCTGCTTTCGAAAGCGTTGGCGTTCCGTGCCTTCGGTACGGCGACCCTAAAAATCGCAGCGCCATCGGTATCTCTCTCGGATTAGTTTTCCAGTATTCCCAATTCCATCCGCGAGCTTTTTTCCAGCCGATGAGAGGAGCAATGAGGTTGCCGTTCTTCGTCCAGACATGGCCGCCGTCGCCGTCCCACATCCCGCTCGCATGATAGAGCGTCACTTCGGTGTTGCGAATCGATTTAGTAATCACTGAATCATTGTATCGGGCATCCGGTATCGACTCGAAGAGATTCACTCCGTCGAATTCTTGGCCATCGAGTGATTTATCGAGTGCCGCCAGCACTGTCGGCACGATGTCGACGTGTCCGATAGTCGCTGCACGTTCTCCGCTGTCGATTTCAGGATGGATGAACACAGTTGGAACATAGACGAGTTCTGGGACTGGCGGGACCGTATGGGAGACGAGACCACGTTCGCCGAGTAGTTCCCCGTGGTCCCCCAAGAAGATGACTACTGTGTCATCGAGCAGATTGCGCTCGGACAGTTGTTCGAGTCGCCGCTCGAAGCGGTTCGCGGATTTCTCGACCATCGCCCTGTAATGGCGTCTGAGTTCCGGCTTCGTGTGTGTTACCTCACTGAGCATCTCCTCGTAGGTGTACCCATGATACGGCGCGTGACCACCTTGGTCTCGTTCGAGATAGACGAACGGTGGTTCGATGTCTGCAAGTGTATCCTCGCTTTCTCTGTCCAACACAACACTGAGTCCACCGTCCTTGCCCGCCGCTGGATTATAAAAACCCGTCTCGACATCAGGGGCATCGAACAGCGTTGGTTCTGCCAGTCGATTTTTCCACGACGCGACCCCATGCCGTGGTGGATTCACACCAGTGAGGATTGACGAGACGGACCGCATCGTTGCACAGCCAGCGGCAACCGTTTTGAACACGGCTCCCCGTTTGCGAATTCTATCTGGCAGCGCCGTCCATCGTAGCGCATCCGAGATGTAGATATAGACATTTGAGACATCAGGAGGGTGGTCGAGTGCAATCTCTTTCATAACTGTCTCGCATTCCCTGTATAGAAAAGTATTCCGGGAGGTGAACGTCTGTACTATTGTTGGTAGACCGTCTATCCAACATTGACTAACCCGTTTCCACCGATCTCAGTCACGGCTTGGCGAATGGCTTGTCTCGTTTGACTCCTCAACGATGCGTGAGCGGATCGATGTCTCAGGGACAACAAAACAGCGGCTCGAAGAACTCGGGTATCTGTGAGACGTATCGAGGTAGCCCTGTTATTCTGTGTAACCAAGTCATGTGAGGGAGTCCTTCAGAGCGAAAATTATTATACGACTGCTCTGGTAACGATTAAATGTGGCTCAAATCGCGTTGGTCGTGTTGGATACGCTTCGGAAGGATGTCTTCGACGAGCAGTTTTCGTGGCTCCCAGGCAAACGGTTCGAAAACGCCTGGTCGACCTCTCACTGGACAGTCCCAGCCCATGCCTCGCTGTTCACGGGAAAGTACGCGTCCGACATCGGTGTGCATGCTCGTTCGCACCATCTTGACTGCGACGACCCCACGCTCGCCGAGTCCCTCAAAAGGCAGGGCTACCGAACGACCGCATTTAGTGCGAACGGACACATCGTCCCGTACTTCGACTTCGACCGGGGATTCGACGAGTTCGTCCAGTACGGACGTGCCGACCGGAACGAGGACGACCTATTCCCGTGGAGTGAGTACCTGTCGTCAACCAACCTTCCGACCCCATTGTCGGGTTTCGGTGCATTTTGGCACTCGATAATCGGAGCCTATGATACGAGACAGTCGTTTGCGAAACTTCGATGGGGTCTCCAGCAGAAGTACCCATCATTGCTCGGGGTGGGCGCGACCAGCGTTACGGGTGCCCACGAGTTTGTGCGGGACATGGAGTTCAGCGACGACGAGTTCCTCTTTCTGAACCTGATGGAGGTCCATGCCCCGTACCTCTCCCCACGGAAATATCACAGCGAACGGTACAGCAGTGACGATGTCATGTTATCGTGGCGGGAGACGTTCTCCAATAACGACGACGGCGACTACGAGACTGTACGACAGGCATACACCGACAGCGCCCGGTATCTCTCCAATGAATACCATAAACTGTTTGACGAACTATCTAGCTTCGACTACGTCGTAACGCTTTCCGACCACGGCGAGATGTTCGGTGAGGACGGAATTGTCGAACACTGTTATGGCGTATCTCCAGAGTTGACACACATTCCGCTCGTCGTGTCCGGACAGACGATAGATGACGAAACTGTGACCGCTCCAGTGAGTATCATAGACGTCCATCGGACGGTCCTTGATGCCGCGAGTGTCGACTCAATCTCCAACGGCCAGTCACTACTTGGTGACTTCGAATCCCGTGACTGCTTGACTGAGTACCACGGGTTCACGCACAAGGATCGGTTAGAGTCCCTACGAGCAAAAGAAATCGACCCGGAGACAATCACTGCGTATGACGAACCACGCTACGGACTTGTCCGGGGGTCGTCATACATCTACGAAACGTTCGACGACATCATCGTCAATGGTGATAGCGACGAGACCGAACTTCGAGCGGCCCTGATGGATGCCAGAGAGTCGGCCAACCCGCCGAAATACGAGGACAACGACATTGAAGACGATGTCCACAGCCGCCTCGAAAAGTTAGGATACGTGTAACAGCACATGGTCACTGAGGACGATAGCTAGTGTACTACTCAGTGATGCCGGGCTGATGGCTCGGGTTTGTCTGCGGTCACTCTGGGTCGTCGATGTAATAATTCACAAACGAGAGGTCGATACCCGCGCGCGTCTCAATCTGTCGCACTATCATGCGGTCGGATGGTTCGAGACTCCGGGTGAAGATCATCGAGACGAGTTGGACCGTCGAGATGACCACACCAATTCCTATGAGTGCGGCAAGTCCGAGTTTGTAGGGTGAGAGTACCTTTGCGATGCTGACAGCGACGATTGCAGTCGGAACTAGCGGCTTAACGTTTGCAATCGAGAACGGGTGATCGCCAGTGAGTCGGTAGATAACGGTCACCTCTATCAGCTCATACACCGCGTAGCCCATTATCGTCGCTATGGCTGCGCCAACAATGCCCAGCGCTGGAATGAGGACCACATTCAGCGCAACATTCACGACGAGACCAAGGAGTGCGGAGTACATTTCCAGCCGTGGCCGGTCGAGCGCCTTAATGGTCGCGCCGTTCGGACCGACGAATGCTGTCAGTAACAATCCAGCGATGAGAACTTGGAACGCCAGTGTTCCCGGGAGATACTCCACTCCGAGGAACACCCGGATGACGTCCGGTGCGAAGACGACGAACACAAGCACGAACGGAAACGTCCCAGCGCCGATCCACTTCGTTGACACCCGGTAGAGGTCGGTCAGCTTTTCGATTTCGCCCTCAGAGTAGAACCGCGTCGCCTGCGGCAGGTAGACGAATAGGAATGACGAGAGGACGAACAATGTCACCTTCCTGAGTGGCTGTAGCGCTCGGTAGTAACCGACCTGTTTTGACCCTAAGAAGTACCCAATCATCAGTGTGTCCACGTTGGACATCAGCAGGATGAACGACGACGCAACCGCGAGCGGCCACGAGAACGACCACACCCGTTCAAGTTCGTCGCGGTGAGGTACTCCAATGACATCTCGAAGCGGAATATCTCTCCGGAGGAAGTACGCTACGAGGACGAACAGCAAGAGCGGAATAGTCACCCAATAGGCGATGGCACCTAGCATCGGCTGGCCAAGGAGAATGCCGGCGGCAAGGAGAGTTATAGCGCCGATTCGGGAACCGATGTCACGTGACAGTACGGCAGCAATGGATCGGTCGAATATCCGGAGGCCGGAGAAAGAAACCATCCCGAGTGGGAACACCACGACAATGGGCAAGAGCGGGATTAGTATGCTTGCCAGTTCAGGGCCACCCATCACCTTGGCTATCAGCTCCCGAAACAGGAACAGCGCAGTAAGTGCGAACGCGCCGATAATCAAGACAATACTGTAACCCGCTCGAAAGATACTGGCCTGGGTCGCTCGGTCGTCGTTCGTGGACGCAATCCGAGTGACTCCCGGTGGGATCCCGATGACTGCGAGTCGTGACGCTACCAGGACGACGGTATATCCCAGCGCAAGTACGCCATACCTGTCTGGGTCAAGCGAACGAATGATGAGGAGTTCGCCGAATAGGCCAAGCACCTGTCCAAACACAGTTCCTACGAAGATAATCGCGCTACTCCTAGCGAGCTTCCCGATCCCGCTCGACTCATTCGACACAGAGGGGGATGCCGGGGCCATTTATTAGTGGTTTTTGTTTCGACGCTCAATATTCTCATCGAAAAATCGGTCAATCAGGGACGTTCACGGCGACAGTGGCGGTTTCGATGGATCACCAACTCATCGAGCGGTGGGTGGCCAATCAGCCCCGCAGATTCGTAGAGAACTCGCTCGTAGTCGTGACCGGCGATCACGGTCAACTCTTTGGGGCCGAAGGAATGGTCGAACACCAGACCTCGTTACACCCACACGGAGTTCATGTGCCGCTGTTCGTCAAGACGCCGACCAAATGGAGTGGCGAAACCGCCACGGTCGAACAGCCGGTCAGCCTCGTCTCGCTAGCCACCGGACTACGGGCTGTCGTGGAGGGCGATGCAACTAACACGACAACGTTCATCCACACGCTGACAGATGCACAGGAGCGAGTCGTGATTGCGGCAGACGGGCCGACAATCGAACTCTCGCGTCTTCGTGACCGGTATGGAGACGTAGCCGAGAAACTCGCCGTTCGGAAGATCGGCATCGTTCGGTCGGATGAGATGTCCGTCTATTCGTGTGGATGGGACGACGATATAATCACGAAAACAGAGTACGAACTGGTCGACGATACGCGACGGCGACGTTCGGAGGAACGCGTTCAACAGGGTGACATCGAGCACGGAGACTGGCTCGTCGGTGGAACACAGCGGAATGTCGACACCCGAACATCCGCGCGACTCCAAGAACTCGGATACCTCTAAGGCCTTTTGACGACAGAAACTCTGAGAGACTGGACCCGTTCTCTACCGCCTATTCTTCTGTGCGGGAAGGATGAAACTGTTTCGTATGGTATTTAATATCACCTCTTGTAATTCGGTAATAGATGGAGAACGCCAGTGTCAGAGAGTATGATAATCTTCAGCGTCCATTGAGCGACTGGCGGCTCGCTGCCAGCCTTAGCTTCGTTGCGGTGGCTGCGGGCACGATACTGATGCAGTGGACTGACCATCCACTCGGCCCGTGGGCGGGAATATATGATTACTACGCGGAGTTCTGGTTTCTTCTGTTGGCGGCGACGGTCGGGATGGTATTGGCCATTCGCTGGTTCACGATACCCTGGTGGACGGTTGCTGCGTTTTCGTTTTGTTACGTACTCGCTGCGGTTT
>DASSKS010000431.1:0-2328 GCA_035690245.1 Halococcus sp.
ACTCGATGTCGAGTTCGTGCAACCGGCGGATGACGCGCTCACAGAACGGACACGACTGGAGTCGATAGACCATGAGCGGTTCGGTCGCTTCCGTGCTCATGGTCTCTGTTGGGACGAGACGGGCCTAAGCCCTTCGCCTCGTTCATCCGAACGGTTACTCGCTCGATGAATCGCCAGTGCCGTTCGTTTGAATCTCGGATTCGATGGTGAGTTCGACCTCCTGTCCGTGCTGTAGCGCGACGTCTTCGAGCAGACGGAGCAGTGTTACGCCATCACCAGCATCCACGACACGCGCACGGACGGTATCCGCTGTGAGGGTCGCTTCGATGGCATCGAGGCGCTCGACAATGGTTGCTACGTCTGCGCCGTGAAGTTCCGTAGTCGTCTCGTCGGCTTCCCCGGATGTCTCGTCGGGCTTTTGCGTGCCGACCGTGACCGATTCGCGTTCCCCCTCGGCGTGAACCGTCTCACTACCGTGGTCAGCGCGGAGACGTACCAACAGTGAGTCCATGTCGAGACCTTCAGCCACGAAATCCACGTCATCGGCCCTCTCAAGTGCCGGCAGTGAGCGGTCGTCACCGAACGCACCCCCACGAGTCCACCCGTTCGACCGTCCGTTGCGCGCGCGTATCCTGCGATCTGTCTCCGGGCCGACCCACTCTGGCGATAGCCACCGTCCATCGTCGTACAGCGTGTACTCCTTCGAATCGTCGGTCGCCCACACGAAGCTACTGTATTTATCCTTGTATTTTCCCGAGTTGTTGCGGCCGTGTTCGATGACCACCTCGATTGGACCAAATGCCTCGACCACACCGTCGATTTCGTCCTCAGTCGGGTGGTTGATGAGGGTGTAATCGTACACTGTACACCCCGCGGAGTCTCTGGGAGTCGTGGCTCCGGCGGTGATTTGGACCAGCGTGGCTGCCGGGTCGTCTTCGATTTCCTCGAAAAGTCTGTGGGCACTCCCTTCGACGGGGACCTCCGGCCCGGCAATCGTCACCGTCTCGGGGGCGAGCACCTCCTCAGGGTCCTCGAACACCGCACACGCCTCGACGCCCGGCACGTCGTATTCGAGGTCTGCGTACAGTTTGGCCACCTGTCCGACGATGTTGATGGGTATCGACTCGTCGAGTTCCTCTCCCAAGTGCCCCAATAAATAGGCGTACTGCACACCAGTCAATCCGCTCGCGGTGACGAGCACCGACGAGCCTTCGCGGGCGCGTTCGAGCATCGTGCCGACCGATTCGGTGAGTTCGCGCTCGTAGCCAGCACTCTCTGCTGCGGTGAGGAACACCGCTTCGACATCCACCCCGAGGCCGGTGGTGAATCCCGGATAGCCACCGACACGCCGGCGCGTGAAATCGCCGGTCGCCAGCAGATGATGGGGTTCGTTGTCCTCGAATCGAACGAGAAACCCGGCTGCGCCCGGCGCGTGTCCAGCGGGCACCGGACAGATATCGAGTTCTCCGGTGAGCGGTGTCCAGTCTTCGACCGGTTCGAGCGCGTCCGTGACGGGTTCGACATCGCCGAGGTCGTAGTTGTGTTTGCCCTCCGAAAGCACGGTATCGAGTATCGCCGCGGTGTCCGGTGCAGCATAGACCGGTGCGCCGTCTCGGACGTTTGCGGCAAGCGTTCGATAATGGTCGAGGTGGGCGTGCGTGAGGAGAACGGCGGTGAGGTACTCGTCTTCAGCGAGGAGGTCCCCGACAGCCACCCCATCGCCGGCGTCTATGAGAACACAGGCCGTCTGGTCGTGAATCCCGTCGTGAAAGCGCATGAGATACGACTCGTTTCCGTAATAGGGGTTGGCGTGTTGATAGCTAACGCGCATTTTTCAGGTATGAGAGAGTATCCACTGGCGTGGGTCTGGCAAACGCGAAAGCAACAATAGTATCACTCCGGTAGTGTCCGGGTAATTTTCGATGGCAACATACCATACACGATAGTCGGGCAATAGGCGCATAAGTGTTGAGGAGTCATCTGCAAGGAATCGTTGGCCGGAAATTCAGTCGGCCTACGACAGACAGTCGGTTTCACTCGTTCCGGTCTTCGCTCAACTGATTTTCGACGAGCCGCCGGAGGTCGTCGTTGTCGATTCCAGCACCGAGTTTCTCCTCGTTGATGGCCGTTCGTAACACATCGGAGTCCACGATAGCTTCGAGTCCGCGCTCGTCCACCGCCGATTCGAGCACCGATTGGTCGATGGCCTCCTTGACGTCCTCGGTGCTCATATCAGTCACTGAACTGAGCGCTTTCGTGACGACGGCAACAGCAGCAGCAACAGCCATATGCTACCCTCTCCCTCCCGCTGCAAAAGCGTTGTCTATC
>DASSKS010000432.1:0-4757 GCA_035690245.1 Halococcus sp.
GCCGTTGTTGCCTCTGCCAGCGACAATCGTCACGCGCGCGCCCGAGTCAGCGAGGTCTCGAACCGTGCGCGCGACGGCGTTACCGCTCGATTCCATCAACTGTTTTCTGGGGACACAGAGCGCTGCGGCGTTCTCGTCAACGGCGGCCATCCGTTCGGTGTCTATCATATACGCCACATCGGCTGCCACCGGATTAAGCGTGCGGACTACCGCCGAACCGCGAAGCCCGATTCGTTCTCGGGGTCGTCGTACTCGGCTTCGACACCCTCGACTTCTGCGGCTGGACTGCCGGTGTGACACCACTCGACCAGCTCCTCGACAGCGTCCTCCTCGCCCTCGAAGACCGCTTCGACGCGGCCATCATCGCGGTTTTTCACCCAGCCATCGACATCTTCCTCGCGGGCGGCGTCGCGGGTGTTCGCGCGGTAGGAGACGCCCTGGACGCGGCCAGAGACGAACACGTGTGCGCGGGTGCGGTCGGTCATGGTGGCCCGTACAACCGCGCAGTCTAAAAACACCGGGCCTGTAGCTACTCGCCGCCCCGCAGGTAGTGAAACACGTAGGTCTGGACGTACCCGGCGAAATCACCGCCGAACGTCTCGCGGATGGCTCGTGAGGTTTCCGCATATGAGCCACAGTCACACTCGGGGTAATGTTCGGCGATGGCGCTTCGCATCCACGTATCGAGGGGCACGGCCTGAAGGTAGTCGAGCGAAAAGAGCAACACACAGTCCGCAACTTTGTCACCGACCCCGACGAATCGTTTGAGATATTCGCGGGCGTCTTCGTACTCGCACCCACGCGCCGATTCGGGGCGGGCTTCACCGCTTGCAACGAGTTCTGCGGTTCGTTCGACGTAGGGCGCGCGGTAGCCGAGCGAACACTCCCGAAGTTCCGTCTCGGTTGCGTCGGCCAACTGCTCTGGTGTCGGGAAGGCGTGATAGGTCTCGCCGTCGAATTCGACCACTGACCCGTACTCGCGGGCGAGCGTGCGCTGCATCGCATAAATCCGTGAGACACGCATCTGGGCGGAGCAGATAAACGAGATGAGTGACGAAAAGGGCGGGTCTCGAACCAGCCGCAATCCCCAATAGGCGTCGAAGGCCGACTCGATGAGTTCCTCGTTCGGTGTCGCCTCACGGATGGCGTCGAGGTCGTCGTCGAGCCGGAGCAAGTGGGTGAGTAACGCCGTCGCCTCAGTTGTCGCCTGCCATTCGAGTGAGCCATCGACCTGTCGGACCCGGATTACTTCGTGGTCGCCCGTGAACGACGGCGGAAGCACTGTCGTGTACCACGCCGTGCCACCGGAGGCGGCAAGCCGTTCGTACATCTGCCCGTCCTCGCGGTGCCACGAGTAGGACTGGCCGCTTTCGAGCGTGGCCTGCAAATCGAACCCGCCCGCCAACCCACCGATGTCGATAGTGCCGGTTTCCATTGACGAATCGAGGAAATACGGGCGGTTGGTCCTTTCGATTGCGATACTATTGGTTCGGGATATCTGAACACTGTTGTTGTGAAATCCAGTGACAACGACCGGCGTTCGTGAAAAATAACTCACGAACGGTACCACCGTCTCCGAGAGCGCAAATCCTGTTCCAAATGCGAATTACCGGCCACACGCCTCCACTTTTTTACGAGAAATGACTCCCTGCGGTCGGCCACGACTCTCCGAAGTTCCAATACAGAAATCGCGCTGCGGAAACCGTTTTCCATCGTCACCGTGTATTCCTCCTCATGGCCGAATTCACGCGCGAGGCAGCCGTTGAGCGAATCGAACGCCTCGTCGAAACCGTCGAAACTGAGATACTGCCCGTACCGGTGCGCGAAATCTGGGTTTACGGTGACCTCGCGCTCGGACTCGACCCCGTAGAACGCCTCGATATCTATCTCACCAAAGACCTGCTCTTTCACGGGAATAGCGAGCGCGAATCGGCGTTCGTCGATTCACACGGCATCGAAGGCATCGGCAAAACCGTGAGCGCCGAGTGGGCAGACCAGTACCCAGAGTACATCCGCGCGAATCAGAATGGCTACGCCGCACCCGAAAAATGTCTCGCGGCCCATCTCGTGGGGGAATCCGAACCCATCCACCTCGAAGTCTGCAATGCGAGTTTCGAGGACAACGTGACCCAGCGCCTCCGTGGCGCGATGGCGCGCGAAACCTACGAAGAACTCCTCGACCCGCGCGGGGTCTGTCTATGGCTCGACGGCAGGCGTTCTCCAGAAGCGTTCGACAAACTCAGAAACGGCGAGTTCGTCTTTCCGACGCTCACGGACGCGCTCTCGATGGTCGGCGTCGAGGAATCGGACGCCCAACAAGCCGCCGAGGCGGTCAGAACCTACCACAATCGACAGCAGGGCGCGAGCGTCCGCGGCGATGTGGTCTGAGTTTAGCGTTCGCGGACATCGCCGTGAACGCCCTCGCGCGACTGTGCGCCGGCGGAATTTCGAACGAACTCGGCGTTTTCCCGTGCCGTTTCGATGTCGCCACCACCACAATAGGAGAGTCCAGAGCGAATGCCGCTTTCGAGGTCCGCGACGACTGCTGCAAGATCGCCCCGGTAGGGAACGAGTCCGGCGACGCCTTCTGCGGTGCTGATTTTCCCGTCTTTGTCAGTGCGTTCGTCGCCAGCCTCCATCGAGGCCATCCCGCGCGAGCGTTTGTACCGCTCACCATCGCGCTCGATTACGTCTCCCGGAGCTTCGGTGGTGCCTGCGAACAACCCGCCAATCATGACCGCATCCGCCCCAGCCACGAGCGCTTTCACCGCGTCGCCTGATTTCCTGATGCCGCCGTCGGCAATGATAGTTACATCGTGCTCGCGGGCGGCCTCGGCGCAGTCATCGACCGCAGTGAGTTGGGGTACACCTGCCCCCGCCACCTGACGGGTCGTACAGTGCGAACCCGGCCCGACACCCACCTTCACACAATCCGCACCGGCCGCCGCGAGGTCTGTGACTCCTTCGGCGGTGGCGACGTTGCCGGCGACGAGGTCCACGTCGGGAAACTCCCGACGGATTTCACGCACTGCGTCGAGACAGCGTTCCATGTGGCCGTGGGCGACATCGACCATTACGCACGCTGCGCCGGCCTCGATGAGCGCGTCCGCGCGCTCGATATACTCCTCTGCGATGCCGACCGCGCCGCCGGCACGCTCGCCTGCCCCGACCACGCGCCGAATTTCTGTGGCTTGTTCTTCGATGGGAATGAACCGATGAATCGTTCCGAGACCCCCTGATAAAGAGAGCGCAATCGCTGCCTCCGCTTCAGTCACGGTATCCATTGGCGCACCGAGCAGTGGACTATCGAGCGTGATAGTCGGCGTGAGTGTGGTCGAAAGGTCCACGTCGCCACGGTGGGCTACCGGAGAGCGTTTTGGCACCACCAACACGTCGTCGTAACTCAAACCGTCTCGTACATCCATATTCAACCCTTGCGTTATACTGGGTCGTTCCTCATGAAGCGTTCGTTTCGCTCCCACGAGCACGCTGTCAACGAGCGGGTTCTCACGAGAGTTTCATCGACGACACTCCTCACATGACAGATATGCTCATAAAAAATTATACGGGTGTGGTTCCCTATCATATGGGAGTGTATGACAGTGTTGATACCGATGCTCATCGAGGGATTGCACGTGCTGCTCCAGACGCGCTCTGACATACTTTTGACACCGACACTCGAAACGGTGTTGGGTGGAGCAGTGATATTCTTCGGATTGTCGCTGCTCGTCTGGGGCGATTTTGCGCGCGAGGGTGGGAACGTCACGGCGACATCGGCGGGTTACGTCTCGGTGCTCGCGGGCGGGCTAGGGTTCATCTGGGGGGCCGCATTCCTCTTCAGACGGAGCATCATCGGCGCGATGGTCGTGGCGGTGTTCGGCATGATATTCATCGACGCCGGGTGGCACACCATCAACGACACCGAACTCGGGGGCCACGGCGTGTTGAACCTCGGGATGACCGGCGTCACCGCCATCGTCGCCATCTTCTTCAGTCTCACGCCGGCGACGTATCTCCTCGCGCTCGCGGGGTGGTCGTACGTGCTTGCGCTGCTCGCCTTCGGTGGCTTCTGTTACTGGGGCGGCGACCGGTGGCGGCGCTTTTTCGTCGGCATCTGTTTCTTCGATGGAGCCATCACCACCTGTCTGTACGGGGTGTTGTTGATACTCGGGTGGGCCGGGTTCGGGCTGTAGCCGGACGGCTATTCGGGCAACCATTAAGAGGGTACAGAGCGTATTGGACGCGAAATGGCAGAAATCGTTTATGAGGGTCCCGATGGGGTCCTCACGGTCGAATGTGACGACGTCGACCACGTAGAGGAAGGAGATGTCTGGCGAATCGAGGTCGGCGAGAACGAGGAGGGCAATAGGCTCCACCGGGAAATCCCGCGCGAGCGGGTGTACTACCTCGAATGGAGCGAGGACGAAGAGGACACGTTCTTGCGCCACTGACGCGAAGTAGCGGTTCAAATATTCGGAAATCATGCGCCAACGGGGAATCGAACCCCGACCGAGGGCTTGGAAGGCCCTTGTCCTACCATTAGACCACTGGCGCACTGCGCTCACTCTGTTCGCTTGCGCTCCATGCATCGGCGAACTTCGTTCGCCTCAACACCGGCGCACATCCACGAGTTGCAGACCACCGATTAAGACCGTTTCCCTTCGGCACGCACCACGGCATAGCAGTTTCCCCGTTCTTCGAAGATCCGCTCGATGTTGAGTTCGCTGTCATCCACATCTGTTTCGAACTCCGCCGGG
>DASSKS010000433.1:0-2536 GCA_035690245.1 Halococcus sp.
CTGGCCTTTGCTGTACGATAATCATATTTATCTCCCTAACGAGACCCAATCAACGACGTCGATAACCGTATATTCTATGAACAGAGGCTCACGAATCAGTGACTGTATCCCCTTGCTCATAGATATTATATAACATTCTAAATATGTGTTTTTACTGGTTAAACTGGTGCGTTCGGACAGTCGTCGCTTCGGTTGTCGGCCGTATTGCTTTCAACACAGAACGGAGTGGGATACAATGACATAGGTGTTGCGAATGCGAATATCGAATTGGCTCGAAAACACCCACCGAATAACACCAGAGAAAACTGCGCAATCACGTTCGACTGAATTCGCAGACCGTCGACTACGATTCGATAGCAACAGTCGGCTAGGCTGAATTTGTCACATCCTCCTCTGCGAAATGCAGATTTTCGACGTTGGTTTCGGCAGACTTCGTGTATGGAATCCGCTACTGACGCCCTAGTCTCCTCGTCAACCATCGACCGGCCGGGATATTACCCCGTGCGCCAAACAGCGACTCGGCGGTTCGACCAGTGGTACTGACCACGACACCGACCTCGACGAAACATCGGTCTCGTTCACACTGATTCGCGCGTCAAGTCTATCGAGACACGATACCCGAGGCATCGAGATTGACAGCCACCAATATGTGAATTTGAGTATCAATTATGAAAATCGTGGACTGAGCCACTGTTCATTCTGAAACTGATAAACTATATGCTGCGATACGTATGACTCGTGGTACGGGGACCGGATTTATAACATACTTCTTACCTGGTGTCGTCGAGGACCGGAGAGCGACCACAATCTTCGATAGCTGTACCCGCGAACCGGATACCCTCTCTCGTATCCCCTGACACATACCAATTCTCCAGCTAATCGTGTGCCCGAATGGAGCCAAACCGAGTTCGGTGCAGAGACACACGTTCATACTCCCCTCGCTCGAAGGTCGTGTATGGCCCATCCATTCTGATGTCGGCTAGCCAGATTTGTCATGCACGGACTGGTTTTTCATTCTATTTCACTTTTGCGTGTAGTAAACGAACGGCAGTCTCCCTCACCTCGTCATTTCAGAATCAGGCTATCACAATTCAAAAAAAGCGGTGTGAAATAGCGCCGCCGCTCACGAGTCAGGCAGACACGGGGTGTGGCGGGCGTCAGTCGGGCGGGTCGAGACCGTAGCACTGCTTGGCGACGGTCAGAAACTGGTTTGCATCCCAAGGGCGAGTGCATCGGTGACGAACGGCTTGGCCTGCTGCCACACTTCGTCGGTCTGTTCGGCGACGAGTTGATGCTTCGGACGGGTGTCGGACTCTGACTCGTTGGTTTCGTGAGTATCGATACGGTCGGGGAGCGAAACCTCGCAGGCACGCGCGGCTGTGACGATACGGTCAGCACATTCCTGCACGGCATCGCGTAGTTCCGCGCTGAAGCGCTTGTTCCACGCGCGCCAGAACGTCGATTGTGCCGGGAGGCTCCCGAATCCGAGGGTACGACGAAGCGCGGTATTCGCTCGCAGGTGGTCATGGAGCGCGGTTTCGTCCCAGCCGTTGATTTCCTCGATGATGAACCCCCGGACCAGTAGCGCCATTGGGTACGGTCCCGAATACAGCGCTAACGAATCGTGCGCGGCGAACGTGAGGTGGTCAATCGGGAGGCGACAGACCAGCGTCTCGATGTCGGTGTAATCCGTCGCGCGTTCACACTGCGACTGCACGATGGTCGTGACATCCGCAACGAATCCGTCGAGACCGTCGTCCGTCCCGCCGAGTTCGTCCTCGAAAAACCGAGTCTGTCCGCGATGGTCGGTGGCATTGATGAAGAGAGCCGCTGCAACCATCTCCGCAGTATCGTTCAGCCGGTTTGCGGCGGATGGTTTCGCGTCGATACGTGCGTCCGTGTCGGGTGAGTCCGCGTCCGACTCTGAATGTGGTTTCGTTCCCATGGCATATGTCTCACCGTCACCACGGGTCACCCGACAAGCAGACGGTGGGCGGTGTCGCCCGTTGAATCACGCCTTGTGGTTCGGTGAGTGCTGTGCCATAGGTTTTGTCGGGTATCACGACCGTACCGCAACCGAGACTATAATCGGTCCGGTTCGTTCCGAGTAGTGAGTGGTGGAAGTTCCTTTTTGCCAGCAGCGGCCTTCGCGCGTTCGAGCCGCCACTGGTCGTTGTCGAACGGAACGTCGTAGTTCGCCTCGACTCGGGCGAGAACACTCCGAATCTTCGAGGTTGGAATGTCGAAGAACGTGGCAGTGGCTTGCTTCTCACGGCCCTTGCGGACTTCGCGGATGAAGTTTTGCGCGCGGACGTACTCCGAAGGAATCTGCTGGAGGAATCCGTCTTCGACCGTGTAGCCAAGGGTGGGCAACCCACACGCTTGCCGTTGGCGATAGCGGCGTCGATTCCTTCTTGGACCCGCGAGCGGATCATCTTCCGCTCGGCGTCAGCGAACACCATCATCATGTTCAACATCATCTCAGCCATCCAGTCGTCCTCGCCGACTGTGCCGATTGGCTGATTCACGAGATCGA
>DASSKS010000434.1:0-3636 GCA_035690245.1 Halococcus sp.
CCAGAGGATGTCGAACCCGGACTTGAGGAAACCACGTATTTCACTCCTGAAGGAGAGACGTACCCCTTTGGAACCCACATCGCCGTGGTCGAGGTTGACCCGGACTCGGGCAATATCGAGTTCGAAAAATATGTTGCAGTCGATGATGTCGGCACACAAGTCAATCCGAAACTGGTCGAGGGCCAAATCGTCGGCGGCGTCGCCCAAGGCGTCGGACAGGCACTGTATGAAGGAACCGAGTACGACGACAACGGCAACCTGCTCACGGGGTCGTTTCAGGACTACGCGATGCCGAAAGCCGAGTACATTCCACCCGTCGAGTGGGACTACCGAGAGACGCCGACGCCGAACAACCCACTCGGGGCGAAGGGTGTCGGCGAAGCGGGGGCAATCGCCGCTCCGCCAGCGGTTGTCAATGCGGTCGTGGACGCACTCACGCCGTTCGGTGTGACCAATCTCGATATGCCGCTCACCTCCGAGACTGTCTGGCGCACAATCGAAGACGCAGAATTGGACGGCTGACCGTCTGCAAACTCCTTTATCCTTCGACAACATCGTACTCGGAGGCCGATTTTATTGCCGGAGAGCGTGTGACACCGCCAATAACGTAAGGATTCACTTCGGAAAGTATCGGTTGAAATTTTGTTGCTTTTGGGGGCGGTGGCGCGCGGGAGCGCGCTTCGCGCACGACTCGCGCGAGGGATGACTGAGGGAGCGAACGGAGTGAGTGACCGAAGGAATCGGCTGGGGAGGGTGTGGCCTGCGGTTCTCCTTTGGATCGGGATTCGTTTCAATTCCGGGTAAATACTTATGTATATAAATTGATGAGTAAATATATTATATTTATAAATAATGGACTATCGCTAGCCGACAGGATTTCAGTCGTCGGTTTCGGCTGGGGCGGACTCCACACTACGCGATTTTTTGCCCCATTTCGGCGGGCCGCGGGGCGGGCTGAGAACACCGATACCGACAGCGGGTTCGTCGCCACGGTTCTCGGCTCCGTGGTGTTCTTGACTCGGGAACACGTAGGAATCACCGGATGCTAATTCGTGTTCTTCGCCCTCAACGACTGCCGTGAGAGTTCCGCTGATGACGTAGCCTATCTGTTCGTGGTGGTGGCGGTGGGCTGGAAGGGTCTTTCCAGGTTCGACGCGCCAGTACTTCATTGAGGCCTTTTCGCCCGCCGCGAGGTCAGACAGATACACACCGTCTGCGACTTCTTCTGGTTCTCGTTGTCGTTCGGTAACTCGGTCCATGCGTCGTCACTACACACTCTCACTACCAGTATATAAACCTTCAGACGGTATTTTTATAAGGGGCCAGAGTGTGGTGAGTTCACATGGGGTCAACTGACACCATCCGGCTGTTTCACCTCCCGTTTTCGTTCATGCTCCCCCAACGGGTAGCGAGCGAGGAGGGATACTTCGCCGAGGAGGGTCTCGATGTCGAACTGGTCGAGCGCAATCGTGAGGACGTGGATTGGAAGTACATCCCCGCAGAGGAGACCTTAACTGGTGACAACGACGTGGACCTCTATCCCGTCTGCAAGTGGGAGAGTTTGAAGCGGACGTGGGACATGGGCGATGGGAAAATCGTCGCGCGCGGGACGTTCGCCGACCAACCGTATTCGGTGTTCGTCAGACCCGAAAGCGACATTCACACGCCAGCAGATCTCGCAGGCGTTCCTGTGGGCGTCAACCGCCGCACGGGTCAGGAGTACACCGCAATCAAAGCGCTCGAAGACCACATCAACCCTACCGAAGTCGAACTCAGTCATTGTGGGATGCCAACCGACCGGCTCAGCGCACTGCGCGATGGCGAAGTCGATGCCGTAACCCTCTTAGAACCCCAGAGCACGCTCGCCGAACATCTCGGCTTTCGGCGTGTCATGGAGTTCGAAAATCACATGGGCGTCGTCGGCGCGGACGGCCTCAAAGGAGAAGTCCTCGATTCGTTTATGGCCGCCTACGCCCGCGCGGTCGAGGATATCAACGAAAATCCTGAAAACTACCGCGAGGCGTATCTCGATATGCTCACCGCCGAAGACGATGCCGGCGTCGCGCCTGACCTCTTCGAGGAGGTAGATATCGAGGAACTCAAAGCCGACATCGACGTGCCGAAGTACGAAGTCCCGGACCTCGCAGACCGCGACGACCTCGACCAGCACCTCGACTGGATGAAAAGACGAAAACTCATCGACAGTGACGCCGACATCGACGCTATCGTTGCGCCAGTGAGGTAATCATGAGCATCGAAACTCAACAGGCCGCGCTCGACGGCCTCCACGACGACCCCGGAGAACTGCCCATCATGCGCGCGCGCTTCGAGCACAACGGCAGTCCACGGTATATGCTCTATACCATCAAGCGGCTGGGACTCGACCGCGAGCACGACTTCCATCTCGACGTACAGTTGGTTTCTGATGCGCTCGAAGGCGGCATGGAAACCGTCGAAGCGAGACTCCAAGATGGCGACGCCGACCTCATCGACATCGATTACATCTCGACGGCGCGCGAGCGAAGCGAGGGCGCAAAAATCGTCGCCATCCATCCCTATGGACGGACTGTCGGTGGACTCGTCGCACCCGAGGACACAGACATCGAGGGATTGGAGGACCTACCCGGCCACCGTATTGGAGTAGTGCGGCGGCTCGATAAGAACTGGATTCTGACTCGTGCGGCCTGCCGCGAGTTTCACGACTTCGACCCGGACGAGGAAGCGACTCCTGTGGAGGCTGGCTCGAAGGTCCGTCTGACCGAGATGCTTAGTGAAAACGAAGTGGATGGCGTGATTCAGTTCTGGCCCATCGTTCCCGAAATCACCGAGACTGGACCATACCGCGAGGTACTCCCGATGGCAGAACTCGTCCAGCGACTTTCAGGAACTGACAACAGACTCCCGATTTCGACGTTCCTCACGAGCGAGCAGTTCCTCGAATCCTCGCCGGAGACAGTCAGACGGTTCAAGGAAGCCTACCGGGACGCGGTTGACCACCTCGTGACCGACGACGAAATCTGGGACGAGGTAGGAGAGCAGTTGATGACCGACGACGACCCGGAAATCGTTCGCGCAGTGCGCGACGGCTGGCGGGACATGGTTGTCAGAGACTGGAATGAGGAGACTATCGACGGGATGGAACAGCTGTTCGAGCACCTGCTCGATGTCGCCGGGCCAGAGGCACTCGGTGTCGAGGAGATTCCCGAAGGGACATTTCGATTGGAGCCATGACCGAGGTCACGTTCCAACTCAACTGGGAGCCGAATGGGTTTCAGTCGCCGTACTTCCTCGCGCGCGAGAAGGGTTTCTACGACGAGGAGGGCATCGAAGTACGATTCGTGGAGGGTCACGGCTCACCGTTTGCTGCCGAGGAAACCGCAAGAGGCCGGGCAGATTTCGGACTTGCCGGTGGGAGCGCAGTGCTTTCTGTCCAAAGCGAAGGGCTGTCCCCACTCGCGGTGGCCGCAGTCACGCAAAAGACGCCGGCAGCAGTGTATTCCCTCAGAGATGTTTTCGGCGAGCCGTTCGAACGGCCCGAACAGTTGGCCGGAAAGACGGTTGCGCCGTCTGCAACCAAAACCCGAATCCTCACGGCCCAGTTGCTCGAAGACGCCGAGATTCGTGAGGAGGTCGAAC
>DASSKS010000435.1:0-3257 GCA_035690245.1 Halococcus sp.
CGGCGCTCGATACCAGCCCAGAAAGGACGGCAGTTACGTAAAAGCCGATTGCTCCGAACTCCGCCTGTGCAATCCCGCCAGCGAGGACCACTACCGCGAACATCGCACCGAAGGCGAGGGCGTTGCGCAGCGAAAACGGGCTATCGAGGTCCATTTCGAGTTGTTCGTTCCAGTCGGACGTGACGGCGGCGATGGCGACGCTTGCCACGACGACGACCGCGAGCGGGACGAGTGCGCCCACGAGCACATCGGGAAGGGTGAACGCGAGCACGATAGCGAGGTTGCGAAGCGCCATCGCCGCGTCCGCGAGCAGGATGGCCCCGACGGCATACGAGGTCGCAGCAGGCTGCTGGCGAACCGAATCGAGCATCGTGCCGACCACGGCGGTCGAGGAGGCAAGCCCGCCAAAGAATCCCGTGACGGCGATTCCTCTCCCTCCATAATTTTTGACGATAGCGTAGTTCACGATGCCGATGGCGGCGACCGCAACGACCATCAGCCACACCACACGGGGTTCGATTTCGACTGCGAGTTGGCCCGAACCGAGCGTGATGCGCTCTGCCGGCAACAGCGGATAGACAACGAAGGCAAGAATGGCGAACTCGGTGGTCGAACGGAGTTCCTCGCGTGAGAGACCCCATGCAAAGCGGTGGAGTTCGCGTTTGAGGACCAGCAACAGCGACGACAGGACAGCCACGGTCACACCCGCGATGACGTAGCCGGCAGCGACCAGCGCGCCGACGCCGTAGGCGACCAGCATCGACACTGAAGTCGTGAGCGACAGCCCGAGGTCTTCGTCGCGCAGTCCTCGAACGGCGAGCACCACACCCTGAACGATGACGAGCGCGCCGCCGACCACCAGCAGATCGTCACTGTCGAGGGTGGTGAAGACCGCTCCGAGCAGGCTGATGAGCGAGAACGTCCGAATCCCGGCGGGTTTCTGTGACCACTCGCGTTCGAGACCCAAAAACAGCCCGAGCACACCAGCCAAGACGATTCGGGCCACCGGACTGTCGAGCGGAACGGCGAACTGGGCGACGACGGGAGTCACTGAGTGGGTATTTTCACCAGGGAATAAACGTTCGTCGTCCCGTCGTTCGGTTTTCGCTCTCGAACCGCGCTATGGCGCGTCCTCTTCGACGAATCCGAGTCCGGCGGGCGCAGCGGGCGCGACGAGCGGACTCTCCGGCAGGTCGGCGCGTGGCTCCGGCGCGTTGTACTCGCTCGGTGCAACGTCGTTCGGTGAGTCGGGATAAAAGAGCGAAGCGAGCGTCTGGATGTGTTCGCGGCCGACGCCGAGTTCGAACTGGCCGCCGCCGTAGCAGTGAATGTCTCGTTCGAGGCAGTATTCGATGCTGTCGAGCACGCTCTCGACGGTTCCGAATCGGGAGGGTTTGATGTTGAGCCACCGAGGTTCGAAGGGAAGCGATTCGATGCTCTCGACGCCGGTGATGGGATAGTCCCAACTGACTCGGCCCTCCTCGCCCGCAAATAGCTCGCTGGTATCGTCGGTAAGTCGTGGGTCCTCGATGACCGCTTCGGGAAAGCCATCGATAATTCGTCGATAGAGGTCTGGGTCTGCGGGATTATCGACGCCCGAACCCTCATAGAAGCCCTTGAGGTCGAGCGTTCTCACTGCACCGGTGGCGACGAGGTCCTCGATTACGTCGGCTGTCCAATCGGGCGTCGGGTCGAGTTTGAACTCGGCGTCCGGGTAGTGGTCGAGCCACGTCTCGATGCGTTCTGTGGCCGGAGAATCGCCGAGTCGCGTGCTGATGACGAATCTGACCGGGTCGTATCGTCTGTCGAGTACCTGTCCGAGGTTCGTTTTCGACTGGCGGAGGGCCAAATCCAGTGCGGCGCTCTCGAACGCCCACCGGCGGTAGTGGCGAAACGTCTCTCCGGGGTCACGTCCGAAGAACAGGTCGATGTTATCGAGTGCTGCCGAGAACGATTTCATCGTGTACTCGCCGGCCAAATCCCACTCGGGGTCTGTATCGCGGAGTGCGTCGTGTTCTTCGAGTTCGTAGGTCACGTCCTCGCCCTGTCCAACGGCATCGTCGCTGAACAGCGAGACGACCGTCGTCGCTCTCGTAAAGTCACTCGATGTCTCGCGCTCGTGGCGTTCGAGACTGTACTCCTCGATGTGAAGCGGTAAGTCGGCGATACGCTCGTAGAGCGTCATTCGAGCGTGTTCGTTCCCTCGCGGTATTATCGTTCCGGCAGTCGTCCGTTCGCGGCTGAAGTCGGTCGGTCAAAGCACGTCCTCACGGTCTGTGATATCCGCGTCGGTCATACCGGCCACTTCTCCTGTGTGTAGGCCATCTCCCAGAACGTGGCTTCGAGGCGCGCACTCTGGATGAACGCCGCGCGCATGGCGTCGTGTTCGCCCGGAAACTCCTCGGCACAGCGGTCCACGAACTCGCGCATCCACGCCACTACCTCCCGAAAGTCGTCGCTGGTGTATTTTTCGATGAACGGCGTGTAACGGTGAGTTTCAGTACTGAGTTCGGCCATGTGGTCTGCGATGTCGAGGTAGCCCTGTCCGCAGGGATAGAGTGCGGCACTGAGTTCTGCGAGCGAGCCTTCGTGGGCCACACGGAGGAGGTAGTTGGTGTACGCCACGCAGGTCGGTGACTTTTCGACTGCTTCTAAGTCTGCGGGCGTGAGTCCGTACTCGCCGGCGAACTCCCGATGGAGGTCCATCTCCTCGTCGAGGGTGGTGTGGGCCACGCCGAGCAGGTGGGTCATCGTTTCTTCGTCGCGCGCCCGGACGCCGGCGATGGCGAAGGTGCGCGCGTAATCGAGCAAGTACAAATAATCCTGTTCGACCCAGTGACGAAAGGAATCGGGGTCGAGGCTGCCGTCTGCAAGTTCGCGCACGAACGGATGCTCTTTCTGGGCTTTCCAAAGTGCTTCGCTGTCGCTGAGCAGTTGGTCACTGAACGCCATACCGATGTCTACAGTTCTCCACCATGTTATACATTGGTGGTATTAATCCGTTGTACCGCTCGTTAGGCTTGGCTATAAGTCGCCGGCCAGCGTGGCCGAAGTATGACCATCTATACAGGCCGTGGCGACGAGGGCCAGACCGACCTCCGAACGATGGACCGCGTCTCGAAGGCCAGTCCACGAATCGAAGCCTATGGAACTGTGGACGAGGTGAACGCGACAGTGGGGCGTGCCCGTCCGACGGGTTATGATGACGTTGACGAGCAGTTGCGCGAGATTCAAAACCACCTTCATGTGGTGCAGGC
>DASSKS010000436.1:0-2293 GCA_035690245.1 Halococcus sp.
TGCTAAGACCGAATACGAGTGTGCTAAACATCGAGCTGCCACAGAACACCCAACTGACGTAGACGCTTACACGGATGCGAAGGAGGCAACGATTTTGTCGTTGGTCGAGCGCGCGTACGAAGCAGAGTACGCTGACCAACTACCAGTGTTCGAGAATTCAGGATGATTGGGAATAATCTCCTCTTCATAATAATCATCGTCCCCGATGCTCCGAGAGCGCCTCCTCGATAGTCAACTCACCAGCGGCCACGCACCGGGCGAGTGCCTCGTTGATTTCCCTGTTTTCCGCCGATTGCTCGCGCGAGCGCGCCTTGATGACATCGAGTTCGCCAGTCGTGGGTTCGATGGTGCGCTCTCTGATGCGTTCGCCTTCGCGGCGGGCAATGTTCACGGCGGCGAGTACGTCGCCCATTCCGCGCGCGCCGGTTCCGAGATAGGGTGTGGTGCCGGTTTCATCCACCATCTCTACTGGGATGTCGAGGTCGTCGATAATCGAGGCTCCCTTGAGGCGCGCGCCGTCACCGATTCGAACCACTGGGTCCACTGCCTCTGCGATTTCGTCTTCGATGACCTCTGCGGCGTCCGTGAGCGGGACGTGAAACGCCGCGACGCACACCTCGCCCGAAAGCACCGCGATGCCCGGACGCTCGCCGGGGTCTACACCGATGATTGTTTTCCCACCGTCGCGTAACAGGGAGAGCGCTGCATCGACCGCTCGCCGAGGGTTTTCGGGGTCGGTGCGCACGAGTTCGACCCCGCTATCGTCGAGTTCGGGGTCTTCCCCCTCGGCAACGATGAGGACGCGCGTTCGTTCGGGGAGAGCGTCGTCGGGTTCCACAGTAGTAAACTCGACGCCGCGCTCGCGGAGGTCGGTGACGACCCCGTGATAGACCTCGAAATCCTCGGTGGTGACGACGATCACTGTTCGGGGTTGGGTTCGGCGCAAGAAAACGCTTCCCCGGAAGGAGACAGCACCACTTTTGTCCGATGGGATTCAACTCCCAGTGTGAGCGAACCGATTTCGACCGGTTGTGCGGCTCTTGATGACCTCCTCGGGGGTGGACTCCCGCGCGGGACCGTCACGCAGGTCTATGGCCCGCCCGCCGCCGGGAAGACGAATCTCGCGCTGTCCGCAGCCACAGAAACCGCTGGGACCGGCGAGATGGTGTACTACATCGACACCGAGGGGTTGTCGGTCGAGCGGTTCGAGCAACTCGCGCGAGCGCACTCTGTGGACCTCGAAGAACTCACCTCACGAATCGTTATCGCGGAAGCGCTCGATTTCGACGAGCAAAAAGAGGCGGTCAGGGATGCCACAGACCTCGCAGAGCGCGCGTCGCTCATTGTCCTCGACAGCGCGACCGGATTCTACCGATTAGAGCGCACGAATCGAGACGAGGGTGAGGCGCTTCGACAGGTCGGTCGGCAGGTTACGCACCTGCTCTCGCTCGCGCGTAAACACGACCTCGCGGTACTCATCACGAATCAAGTCTTTTCAGACCCGGAATCCGAATCGGGCCGCGTGCGGGCGCTCGGTGGTCACACCCTTTCGCATCTCACGGGTGTCATCGTTCGATTCGAGCGATTTCGTGCAGGCAATCGCCGCGCGACGCTCGAAAAACACGGCTCGAAAGCCGCCGGTGAAACCGTCCGATTCAGGATTACGGACACCGGACTCGAAGGCGTAGAAGAGGAGGTGTAGGGCTGGCGGCGGTTGCGGGGCGGTGCGGTCCTCGGCGGATGAAGGGCGAGGCGAGCGACCGAAGGGAGCGAGCCGAGGGCTTCAGCGGTGCTGTGCGGTAGTCACAGTGATTGTACCGCGAACGAGCAACGCGAGTGAGCGGGCCGACGAGTGACCGCAGGGAACGAGGAGGCTTTTGGTCCAGATTTTGCCAGCGAGCCGCAGGCGAGCGCAGCAAAAGGTGGTGGTTATTGAAGCCCGTAATGGCCCGGTTCGTCGTCGTTTTCGGGGTCTGCAAAACAGAGCGCGTCGGCGTTTTCGACCATCCACGGAATCGCCCAATCGAGCAGGACATCTTCAGTTTCGATGTCAAGTTCGGCATCGGGGTCGAGTCCTTGGAGCACGCGCGCGATTTCATAAACCGTATACATCAGCTCCGCATCGAGTACGTCTTCGGGGTCGCGGAACTCGAACGGTCGGAGTCGGTCGAACGATGATTTCTGTCGGGGCATACGAACGGTACCACGAGACGACCTAAATCTTCGACGGTAGGATTTGGCGAGTTGCCCCACTCAAGGATCGGTTCTTCACACTGCCCGCTATTCGATTCCG
>DASSKS010000437.1:0-6450 GCA_035690245.1 Halococcus sp.
GCTCGCGGTCCGGAGCGACATCCCCCCCATCGAGCGATTCGATGTACTCGATGATTTCTGCTGGATTTCGTGAGTGGAAGATGCGTCCGTCGGCGACGAGTTCTTGGTCCACAGATAATAATGTGTTCGGGAAGAAAGAAACTGCGGGTTTTTCCATACAGGCTGCCTCGCGCGACATCGTTCCCGAGCCAGTCAACACACACCGGGCGTGCCATGCCAACTGGAGACCGTTGATCGCGCCATCTGGAACGTACACCACATCGTCTGGATATTTCCCCGCGTGAACTTCGTCGCCGCGCCCGCGCGGGAGATAGACCACGCCAATGTCCCGTTCTACGGCTGCGGCGAGAAGCTCTGGAACAATCGACTCGGCATCGACGTAGGCCGCCGTGAGCGCCTCCGGGCGCACGACGATGTACTCGCCGCGCTCGAAGGGAAGCCGGTCAGGAAACCCAGAATCCGGTTCGAATCCAGCCACGTACACGTCTTCTTTGTAGCCATCGTAAGTATGGACCGAATCAGCGCTCGCCCCCCAGCGGGTGAGTTCCTCGGTTGCGAACGCGCGCGGCACGACATTATGAGTCGCTGCGGCCTCGAAGCGGTTGTACAACTCCTCGACCCAGAGACCGTCGATGTGGGCTGTGATATCGTTGTCGGTGAAGTGTATCGAGGGCACACCCCGCGCTTTGGAGGCGAGAATACACATCGCGTTGCGGGAGGATAGTGAAACGTCACAGTCTGGAGCCTCTATGGCCAGTTGTGCGGTACGAAGCGGAATCCCGAACTTCCTGACGAGCGCGTTGTCGAAATCCCGCCCCACGACACGATGAGTGAAACCGACTTCCCGCGCGAGCGAGACGGTTTCTGTCTTTTCGCGTACTGTGGTCGTCACCGAAACACCATCGAGACCGTCGGTGAGCGCGTCGAAGAAAAACGGGTGCGAGGGGCTAACGAGGTCTATCCACGCCCGAATCGGTCTCGTCCGCACGGATGTGGCGGTCGTTTCTCGGCGACTGTGGCCGCTCATAGCCGGATGACTGTCAGTCCCGCCGCCTTCCATACTGCTACATCGAGCAATCCCTTCGTGTCGATTACCGTGTCGCCGTCGAGATGCGCTGCGACTTCTGTGGGGTCAAGCGCGGAGTACTCGTCGTGGTCGGTGGCGATGACGACCGCATCGGCCCCCGAAAGTGCTTCGTCCAACGGCGAGAGCGCAAATCGCTGGTCCGTGACGTGTGAATCGTGCAGCCGAACATCGACCGTCGATTCGCTCGCGGCAGTCCCTGTCGCCCGTGTCGCGCGCGTTCTGGTCTGGAGTACGTCCGCGAGGCGAAGCCCCGGACTCTCGCGGGCGTCTGCGACATTGCCCTTGTAGGCGATGCCGAGAATCGCTATCGTCGAATCCGCTATCGAGTCGAGATGTGTTGCTATGAGGTCCGTGACGTACGCTGCCATGCCGTCATTGATAGCGCGAGCGCGCTCGATGAGGTCGAGGCGGTCTGAGTATTGACCGAGAAACAGCGGGTCGATGGGGATGCAGTGGCCCCCGACTCCCGGACCCGGCTGGTGGATACCCACCCGCGGGTGGTAATTCGCAAGCGCGATGGCCTCTCTCGAATCGAGTCCGTAATCGGCGGCGATCATCGCTATCTCGTTCGCCAAGGCGATGTTCACGTCCCGATACGTATTTTGAATGAGTTTGACGAACTCACAGAGCGTCGGGTCGGTCATCGTCCGTAACTCGCCTTCGACGAACGAGTCATAGAGCGCTGCTGTGCGCTCGACCGACGTCTCGTCGATTCCCCCGACCGCGCGGTCGTTCGCCCGGAGTTCCGTGATGACGCTACCCGGAAGGACGGTTTCTGGCGAGTACGCGAGCGAGAACCCTCCAACGTCGAGTTCAGAGCGTTCGAGTATCGGCGCGAGTACTTCTACGGTTGTCCCGGGCGGGACGGTGGATTCGAGAACCACCGTATCAGTAGGTCTAAGCACACCGGCGACGGCCTTGCCGGCGGTTTCGACGTACGAGAGGTCTGCGCGCTCGCCATCGAGCGGCGTCGGCACACAGATGAGGTGGTACTCGGCGGGCACCACGGTATGAGAAACCGACAGCGACCCCTCCAAGGCGCGCTCGACGACTGTATCGAGACCCGGTTCGTCCACCGGAACGTCTCTGTTTTCGAGTCGGTCGAGTAACTCCTCGTCGACGTCGTAGCCAACGACATCATGACCGCTCTCTGCGAGCATCGCCGCCGTTGGCAACCCGATGTACCCCAACCCGTGAACGCAGACCGAACTCATCCCGTCGCCTCCTGTGAAGCGGATGGATCGAGTCCCACGATATCGAGGATGCGTTCTGCGCTCTTACCATCACCGAATGGATTCTCCCAGTCAGGAGGGGAATCGATGGCCTCGTGCGCCCCGGCGACCACGCTTTCCGGATTGACGCCGACGACGCGGTTCGCACCGACATCGACCGTCTCTGGCCGTTCGGTGTTGTCCCTGAGGGTGACACACGGCGTTTTGAGGATGCACGTCTCCTCTTGCACCCCTCCAGAATCGGTGAATACTACCCGTGCAGTGCTTTCGAGCCGGAGGAAATCGAGGAAGTCCTGCGTCTCGACGAGTCTGATTTCGTCAGGAACAGTCATCTCGAACGCCTCGATGCGCTCTTTTGCGCGCGGATGGATGGGATACATAACATCGAGGTCCGCTTCCCGTGCGAAGCGCGCGACGCCGCAGAGCAGACTGCCGAATCGTTCGCGGTCATCGACGTTTTCGGCACGATGGGCAGTCAGCAGACAGAATTCGTTCGGTTCGAGGTCATACCTATCGAGAGCCGAACTTTTCTCCGCAGCGAGGTCTCGATAGCCCATGACCGCATCAACGATGGTGTTTCCCGTGATTTCGATGCGTTCTGCGGGAATTCCCTCCGCGCGGAGATACCGCGCGGCCTGTTCTGTAGGTGCGAAAAGGTAGTCTGCGGCGTGGTCTGCAAGCACACGATTGATTTCTTCCGGCATGGTTCTATCGAAACTCCGAAGCCCGGCTTCGACGTGGCCGACAGTACAATCGAGTTTGCTTGCCGCGACCGCCCCCGCGAGCACGGAGTTCGTATCGCCTTGGACGAACACGTGTTCTGGCTGGTCGTCCAATAGTACGTCTTCGATTGCGCCGATCATCGCACCGGTCTGTGCGCTGTGTGAGCCTGAGCCGATTTCGAGGTTGTATTCGGGGGTTGGGAGTTCGAGTTGGTCGAAAAACACCGCATCGAGACCTTCGGAGTAGTGCTGGCCGGTGTGGACGACGCTGTAACCGATATCGTCGCGCTCGCAGGCGTCGATAACCGGCGAGAGCTTGATTATCTCGGGTCGGGTCCCGAGCACTATCGTCACGACTGTCTCATCTGCGCTCATCGCTCGCAGACCGGCCTCCCGTTCGAAACAGTCCCACGAGACACGAACGACCCGAAAGCACCCGCCGTGTGGAGGACAGACGAAGAGAGACGAACGAGGCTACTCACGATTCCACCTCCTTAGCGATAGAGACTGGTTCCCCGGCATCGGCGGCATCATACTTCCCATTCACGAGCACGCTTATCAAACCTATCGAATCCGATTGGCCCGCTGTGGGGTCGATTTTCCTGCTGTCTCTGTGCGCCGGGCGAGATAGGTCGAAAGCGCATACGCCATCCACGCCTCACACCACCGCATCAGCGTGATGTGTTTCGTATAGAAGCGCTCCTTGCGGTAGTAAAACCGTCCGTCGCCGGCGTACAGCGCGCCGAGCACCCACTCGATGACGCGCTCTGCGCTTTCGAAATCGCCGGCCTGACTGAACACGATGATTCCCTGTGCCGCGCCGTGGATGTCACGGGGATACGCGCGCGATTCGTCCCAGTTCGGCGCGCCGTTCGGTTCGAATAGCTGGTTTCGGTAGAACGGAAGCGCCTCGTCGAGCACATCGGAATACCGCTCAGACCCCGTGAGTTCGCCGTGGCGCAGCAGTGATTCGATGATAAACCCATTATGGTGGTTGTCCATCGAGAGGTGTGACGAAGAGGGTGGGTCGCGGTACATCCAGCCTCCCTCTGGCCGCTGGCGCGAAACGACGTAATCGAGGAGTTTTTCGCCGCGCTCTCGGTACTCGCCCTCGAAGCGCGCGGCGAGTTCGAGCAGCGTGATGCCGCCGAGTGCGACCGCGTTCAAGGTATAATGCTCGGACGACCACGTCGGGACGTATTTCATGCGCGCGCCGTCTTCGATTTCTTCGTACTCCAAATCCTCGTAGATGAAGTCGGCCACCGAGCGCACAGTTTTGGAATAATCCGTTTCTCCCGTATCGAGACCCGCGTCGTGGGCCGCGAGCAGCGCCCGCACCGCATACGTGGTTGAAACCATGTCGGGCCACGAGGGCAACCCCTTCTTATCGAAGTACTGGATTTCGTGACGAGACGCGCCACAGAATCCCGCATAGCCCGGCGTGCGCTCTGCGACGAGCCATTCTGCGAGGGCGCGTGCTTCGGCTTCGTAATCGACAGCACTCGCGCCGCCCATTCGGTCACCGAGTCCGAGCTGGTGAGCGGTGAGATTCGCCATCACAAAGAGGGCTATCCCCTTGTAGTTGCGGCGCTGTTCGACCAGAAAGAGCGGTCTGAGGTTCACCGGTGCGCGTTTTATTCCTTCTTGCACCACGAGGTTGACCCACTTGTTCTCGAAGGGCAATCCTTTGAGCACTCTGCTGCTCATGCCGTCTGCGTAGTCCCAGCCGGTGTACTCGCGCTCGCGTGCATAGCGAAGCGTCTTTTCGAGTAGCTCTCCGGTGAGTCCATCCGTCCGCGCTCGTGAATCACTCATTGTATTCGAAATCAGTCACCGCACGTCGAGTAGTCGTCGGAACAGAACGAGCCAATCGAACGAAACTAGTTCGATTACTCGCGCCGCGTTGCGAGCAGCGCCGCCCCGAGCAGTGCGAGTACCGCGACCACAACCCCAAATCCGGGACCGAACGCCCCGCTGCCGCCCGAACCACCTGCACCACCCGAGCCACCGGAACCGCCGCTACCGTTCCCGTTGCCACCGCTTGCGCCGTTGCTGGTGTTGCCACCAGCGTTACCACCACTGTCCGCGCCGGGAGTCGCGTTACCGCCCGTGGCGGCGCTCGTCCCATTGGCGGTAGCGGTCGTTTCGGTGAACGTCTGGCTCGTGATGAAGAAACTGTCGTCCTGTGCGCCGGTGGTGCTGTCGTTGTCGAGGCTCACCACCGAACCGTCGGCGATGCGCGTGATGACGTACTGGCCCTTCCCGAGTGTGGCCGTGTCGATGGTTGCCGTGCCGTTGGCAGCAGTCTCGAACTGGGTGACGGTCCCGCCGGGTTTTCCGTTTTTCACGTTCTGGACCTGATAGGCCGTGTTGGGCTGGCCCTGTGAGAAGTACAACTTCGCTCCTTGGGCGTACTGGCTACCGGCGGTGACGCGCGCGTCCGCATCTACTGTCGTGATGTACGCGGTTGCGTTCGCCGGCACGCCGCTGTTCTTGACGACCTCGTCCTCGCTCGGGTCGAGACTCCCGTTCAGCCGTTGGGCCTGGGTGTCACCGCTCGTCTCGTAGAAGACCACGGCGACGAGTTTCTGGCTCTCCTTGACGTTGCCGTTCAGGTTCACCGTGTAGTTGCGTGGGTTGTATTTAGCGATTATCGACTGGCTGCTGCCGACCAGTTTCCCACGCGAACCGTTTTCGGCCACCGTGAACACGCCGATGTAGCCCGCGTTGGGAACCACACCCGATAGCGAGACCGTCTGTTTTCCCTGGAACTGTGAGGCACTCTGATTCGGGAAGGTGAGGTGCGCCCCGACGACCTGATAGTCCACCATCACGGGACCGTCCGTCGTGCCCGATGGCGTCGTCGCAGACACCCCGACCACGTAGGTTCCCTCCGCCGAGGGGGTCACCACGTTGCCAACGTCAACGACGATTCGGTCGCCAGCACTGACCGATACTGGCTGCTGGAAGGTGACTTTGACCTTCCCATTCTGAGTCTTTGAGACGTCGAACGCGCCAACCGTTCGTTGGTTGTTCTGACCGGCGATAGCCACGGCAACGGAGTTCACGCTCACGTTTTTGACGCTTCCATCGAAGCGGTTGTCGGCCCCGAAGTTGAGCGTGATCGATTTCATTCCGTTACTGGCGATGGCGTCGTTGCGTTGGACGACGACCGAGACGGGAAACGCCTCCGCGGACGTGCCCGGCGAGTGCGGGAAGGGTGCAGCCGAGGAGGCACTGAGTGCGGTGGCCGAACCACTAAAGGCGATGCCGCCAGCGAGTGCCGAGACGAGTACTACTGCGGTCATGAATGCGCTGCGTCGTGCTGTCGTCATTGATGTGTGCGGTTGTGTGTCATGGTTGTCCTTCGATAGCTACCGATGGCCGAATCGGCCGACCGTTCGACGGA
>DASSKS010000438.1:0-2414 GCA_035690245.1 Halococcus sp.
TATAGACAAACGAGATCGTCGAAGTAGGTCAGCGGCTTTCCGTACGCAACATGACCATGAAAATGCCACGTGAAAATTAAAGGCAGAGACTACCTAACATACTAGTGGCTGATGGCGCGGACCATTCCAGCCGTGAAAGGACTCATAATGACTGATACAGAACTCATGAGCAACGAGTGGTGGGAGCACTACAAGGAAACCGTCAATAGCGACGACGAAATGCAGGTGCGCGGCCACGACAAGTTCGACTCGAACTTCTATGTCGAGGCTGGCGACGACCGATACCTGATCCAGATGGATAACGGACAAATCGCCGATGTCATGGCGAATCCAGCACTGAACCAACGGTGGAAGTTCGGCGTCGAAGGCAGTCACGAGGCGTGGGAGGAGTTCGTCCAAGAGACGCCACCGGCATTCAACCACGAAATCATCGCCTCCAATTACCGTGCCGCGGTCAAAGGCGAGTCCGGTCGTCTCCAATTGACTGGGGACAACAAGGTGATTTTCCAGAATCTGCGGGCGTTCCAGCGCGCGCTTGATCTCATGCGCGAAGCACACAATAATGGAGGGAACCTCTGATGAGTCAGACCGAACACGGAACGGTCGAACCGATCACCGGCAAGTACGTCCATGTCGATGTCGACGATATCGACTATCGAATATACTTCGAAGAAAGCGGTCCAGAGGACGGTATCCCACTGCTCTGTCAGCACACGGCCGGGTGTAATAATCAGGAGTGGCGGCACGTCCTCACCAACGAGGAGATCACTGAGAACTTCCGGGTGATCGCCTACGACCTGCCCTTCCACGGCAAATCCGTTCCACCGAAAAGCGAGGACTGGTGGACCGAAGACTACACGCTCACCGCCGAGCAGTTCGCAGAAACCATCGTCGGAATCGCGGATGCACTCGACCTCGATGACCCCGTCTACATGGGATCGAGTATGGGCGGGAACATCACGCTGGAGCTACTGGATTGGTACGCGGACCGATTCCGGGCGCTCATCGGTCTCGAATGCGGAGCCTACAGTCCGGGCTTTTACATCGACTGGCTCGACCACGCCCATGTCAACACAACGGAAGTCAATGCGTATTCGTGTTGGGGATTGATGGCAAAGCAGAGTCCCGAACCCGCCCGCCGCGAGACGATGTATCTCTACGAACAGGGCGCGACTGGCGTCTTCAAAGGTGATCTCTACTACTACTCCGTCGATCATGACTACCGCGACGAACTCGACGAGTTGGACGCCACAGAGTGTCCGCTGTACGTGATGAACGGCGAGTATGACTATCTCACCGACTCCGAGGACGGCCGTGAAGTCGCCAGCGCTATCGGAGAAGGTGCAACGGCTATCGAGTCCGAGGAGATCGGCCATTTCCCGATGAGCGAACATCCGGAACTGTTCAACGCCTATCTGAAGGAGATACTCGCCGATATTACGGGAGACCGTGATGGAGAGCTACCAGACTCATTCCATCCCAAAGATGTCGGCGTCGAACTATAGCTGATAGGCATCTGTTCCGAATTCTGTTTTTCCGTACTTGCTACTTGAAGAGACTATCCGCGACGTATGCCGTCACCGTCCAGCGGCGTGGTTTTCACCCGAAGCGAGATATATATCGGGAACAGCGGAAACGAGCGGAGAAAGCCAGCCGTTGGTGCTACTGGTACGGTGACTTCGCCTCACGCACGTCAGCCCCTTCGCCCAAAACATGGACTACAGTGATTCACATGCCACACCATCCCCATCCGAGTCGAGTTCGGATGGGTCGTCGGGGTTGTTGTCGAGGACCTGCTGCGCGACCTCTTGGCTATCAAAGTCCCCACAATCATAGGGATCGGGCAAATCTCCATCGTTGCTTGGCGTTGGCGTTTCGAGACCGCCGCCTCCATCGCCCTCCAGTTCATCGGTCGGTGTCACAGTCGCGGTCGGTGTCGGTGTGGCCGTCACATCTCCCTCGAAGCCCCACAGTCCCACGTTCTCGGCCTGCGCTTCTGCTTCGAGGGCGAGATAGGTGTCTTCGAGCGAGAACTCTGCACCCGTGTAAACACGAGCGAGACCGCGTTCCAGCAGCGCCTTGCCGAAGTTCTGGCCGCCGTCGTAGTAGATGTACGCCAACAGTCTTCCGAAGTACCCTCGTCTGTCGCTTGCAGGATCGAATACCACCGTGACCTGTTCACCTGCGAGGCGCTGGGTAGCAAACGTTTCTGCGTTTTCACCCCACATCAAGAGCCAGTCCCGTCCGGCGGGTGTGTCAGGAATCCCGTATTCAACAGGGTCTTGGTATCGGAGCGACGTTTCCGGCGTGTCAACCCCAATCAACCTGACTGTCTCAACCGTCCCATCCTCGAATCGCACATCGACGGTATCACCATCCACTACGTCGATCACGGTTGCCGTCCGCGTCTCGCT
>DASSKS010000439.1:0-2763 GCA_035690245.1 Halococcus sp.
TGAGTGAGCGGGCCTTTTAGTCCAGGTTTTTGCGAGGGGTTGAGCGAGCGCAGAGAGCGCGAACTCGTTCGAGACGGCTTCGCCGTCTCGTGATGACGAAAGACGCCGAAGGCGTCTTTCGAACCACCCCGAAGTAAAAAAGTGGAGGCGTGTGGCCTGCGGTTCTCCTTTACGCCATGACTTTTTATGTGAGTTTACTTAGGTGATGGTGAGTTTCACGTTTTGTTACCTATATCATGAACCGGCTATCGTCACTGACTCCTGCGAGAGGAGTGTTCAACGAGTATCATCCGAGTTTCGTTCTCTCTGGTTTCGATAATGAAACGATACGCTGAAGCCGTGAGTGTCCATGCCACCGGACAATGGCGGATTTTTCATCCGAAACTTCCACGGGCACAGCGAAGGCGAACCGAGTCGGTACGGCGTTTGGGGTGCTTTCGGTGGCCGTCTCGCTCGGAGCGATTGGGTCGGCAATCGTGATGGCCGAGCAGTTTTCGTGGATGTCGAACGCGCTGTCCGACCTCGGGCGGGCGAGTTGGGAATCCACAGTCGTATTCAACGATGGGCTGATTGTGGCGGGCTTACTCGCACTTCCACTGGGAGTTGTCCTCGCTCGGAACGCCCACACGTTGTTGCACGCCGCCGGGAGCATCGCCTTCTCGCTCGCGGCGGTCTGTCTCTCACTGATTGACGTCTTTGCGTTGCCCGCACCACAGCACGGCACCGTTGCGGTCGGGTTTTTCGCCTGCTTCACCGTTGGTCTCCTCGTGTACGGAGCGGGCGACGTGCGCTCTGGGGCGCGTTTCCGTGGCCTTTCGACCGTTGCGTTGGGTCTCATCAGCGTGTTCACGTGGGTGGTTTGGGTCGGCACGGGTGGGCCAACCGGGCCTGCGATTCCCGAAAGCATCGGCTCTGGATGTCTTTCCGTGTGGATACTCGGGACCGCGCTACGATTCTGGTGAGTATCTGAACTCAGTCGATTCGTTCTGCGGAGCGCTCGTGACGTTTCGCCAGTTCGACATAATGCTCGCCGGCGTATGTCCACGGCGAGTGTTCGACCTCCTTGCGAACCTCTGCGGGCGTGCCGGCGACGAGCGTGTTCGGCGGCACTTCCATATCTTCGGTGACGACGCTTCCCGCCGCGACGAGGCTCTCTCTGCCGACGTGTGCGCCGTCGAGAACTGTTGCGCTCATCCCGACCATCGCACGCTCGCCCACCGTGGCCGCGTGGACGATGGCCGTGTGGCCGATTGTCGCACCGGGACCGATTTCACAGCCCTCGTGACACACCGCGTTGTCCTGAACGTTTGCACCCTCACGGACGACGATTTCGCCCGAATCCCCGCGAAGCGTGGCGTTCGGCCAGATACTCGCCTCCGCTTCGATGGTGACATCGCCGATGACGACCGCCGTCTCGTCAATGCGCGCTGACTCGTGGATAGTCGGAGTAGTACCCTCGAACGACCGGATGACCATACAGCAGGGCCGGCCCGGAGACGGATAAATCTCGTGAGGATATAACGTTATACTGCCCGCAACCGAGCATCGAGTGATGAAACTCACTACCTTCGAAGTGCGGACGCCGTTTGGACCCAAACACCGCATTGGAATCCAGAGTGATGTCGGACTCATCGACGTGACGACTGGCTATGCCTGTGTGCTCTCTGAACGGGATGAAGCCACACCACTCGAACTCGCAGAAGCCATCGTGCCTCCCGAAATGTGCGCCTTCTTAGAGCGTGGCGAACGTGCCATCGAGGCCGCTCAGGAAGTCGTCTCGTTCGTCGCCAGCGAAGACGCCTATGGACCGAACGGCGCTCGCGTCGTCTTTGACCCAGAAGAGGTGCAACTACTGAGTCCGCTTCCACGCCCGAACTCGCTGCGCGATTGCATGGCGTTCGAAGAACACGTCGAAAACAGCATGGGTGACGATATCCCCGATGTCTGGTACGAGCTACCGGTCTATTACAAGGGCAACCCGGATTCAGTCGTCGGCACGGGCGAAACGGTCGAATGGCCGAGTTATTCGGACCGGATGGATTACGAACTCGAACTCGCAGCAGTCATCGGCCGCGAGGGACGCGATATACCGGTCACGAAGGCAGAATCTTACATCGCGGGCTATACGATATTCAACGATTTCAGCGCGCGCGACATCCAACTTCACGAGATGCAGGGAAACCTCGGACCAGCCAAGGGCAAGGATTTCGCCAACGCACTCGGGCCATATCTGGTGACACCTGACGAATTCGACATCGAGGACGCGACGATGACCGCCATCATCGATGGCGAGACGTGGTCAGAGGGAACGCCCGGAGCGATGCAACACTCGTTTGCGGAAATCATCGCTCACATCTCCCAAAGCGAGACGCTCCATCCCGGCGATGTCATCGGTAGCGGAACCGTTGGCAAGGGCTGTGGTCTCGAACTCGGACGATTCCTCGACTCCGGGAATCGGGTTTCGCTGTCGGTCGAGGGTATCGGAACGCTCGAAAATCAGGTCGTCAAACCGGAGTGAGTTCTCAATTTTTACCGCGTCCGTTTGACGAACGCAACGATTTCTTCTGCGATGCTCTGCCCGGCGTCCTCTTGGAGGAAATGCATCGCATCCTCGACCCAGATGTCGGGTTGTTCGCTCGCGGTAGGGATGAGGTCACGAAGCGGGTCGCGGTTCGGGCCGGTGATGGGGTCGGAATCAGAAAAGAGCACGAACGCCGGTTTCTCCCAGTCGGACAGTCGTTCGGCGGCGGTCTGTGTGGTTTC
>DASSKS010000440.1:0-2286 GCA_035690245.1 Halococcus sp.
TGATGCGTGCCGACACCCTCCGTGAGTACGCCGAAAAAGCCGGATTCGCCGGATTCGAGGTGTTACCCATCGAGAACGACTTCTTCCGGTTCTACCGGTTAGATGCAGAGGCGCCGCGATGAACACCGCTGACGCCGAATCAGGTTCGAAGATCGAAAGCGAGTCCGCGCGGGTCCCGTGGCGCTCGCGGACTGTGCAAGTGGTGTTGATGAGCACGCTGCTCGCACCGCTCGGTGTCCCGCTCGTCGCGCCGGCCTTACCAGTTATCCGCGACGCCTTTGGGGTTTCTGACGCGCAGGCGAGCCTACTCGTCAGTGCGTACTTTCTCACTGGTATCGTCCTCTCGCCGTTCATCGGGCTGCTCACGGACCGGATCGGCCGAAAGCGCGTGCTCGTTGCGAGCCTGCTGACCTTCGCTCTCACCGGTGTTGCAATCGTCTTCGCGCCCGACTTCACGACCGTACTGGCGCTTCGCGTCGTGCAGGGGACCGCCGCGGCGGGCGTCTTCATTACCACAGTAACACTTATCGGCGACGCCTTCGAGGGCGTACAGCGAAACGCCGTCATGGGCGTCAACGTCGCGGCGCTTTCGACTGGGGCGGTGGTGTTTCCCGTTCTGGGGGGTGCGCTCGCGGCGGTCGCGTGGAACGCGCCCTTCGCGGCGTACGTCCTCGCGCTTCCAGTGGGACTGTTCGCTCTCAGATACGTAGAGGAGCCAGCACGCGACCGAGAGGTCCGCGGCGTGACGTACCTCCGTGGAGCAGTTGAAACGCTCAAGGGACGCGACGCGCTCGTGCTGTATGGCGCGTCGTTCGTCACCGAACTGTTGCTTTTCGGTACAATCGTCACCGCGCTTCCGTTCCTGTTGACTGCGGAGTACGGTCTCGCGCCGGTCGTCGTCGGCGTGGTGCTCACGGCGTCTGAGGTGTCCTCGGTGGTCGTCGCCTCACAGAACGGCCGGCTGGCAGAGCGTGTGTCCGATACGCAACTCGTTGCGCTCGGGTTCGTCTGCTACGGTGTGGCCCTCCTCGGGGTCTGGCTCGCACCCTCACTCTTGCTCGTCGCGCTCGCGGTGGCCGTTTTCGGGGTTGGTCTCGGTCTCTCGATGCCCGCGGTTGACGCCGGAATCGCAGCGCTCGTCCCCGCGCGATTCCGTGCCGGTGCGCTGAGCCTTCGTAATAGCACGACCTTCCTCGGCCGGGCGACTGGACCGATACTGTTCGCCGGTCTCGCCGTGATGGTCGGCTACCGCCCGCTGTTGCTCGCGGCGGCCGCGCTCGCGTTCGGGAGTGGCCTATTTGCCATACTGGCCGGTGGACCCACGAAGACCATCGCTGTGCCCGAAAAAAGCGCGTAGGTGGTCGGAACTACTCCAACAGCAACCGATTCGGGTGTTCTACGTACTCCTCGACGCGATTCGTAAACTGCGCCGCAACTGCCCCGTCGAGCACCCGGTGGTCGATGGACAGCGAGAGCGTCATCACGTATCGCGGAACGATTTCACCGTCGTATACGCGCGGCTTCCGTTTGATTGCCCCGAGCGCGAGAATCGCCACCTCGGGATGGTTGATGATGGGCGTGGCGTACTCGCCGCCAATGGCCCCGACGTTCGTGATGGTGAAGGGTCCTCCTTGCATCTCTTCGCGCGAAATCGAGCGCTCGCGCGCCTTTTCGACCAGTTCGTTCATCTCGGAGGCCAACTGGAGCAGGTTCTTCTCGTCCGCGTCTCGCACGACAGGAACCATCAGCCCCGCGTCGGTCGCGGTCGCCACACCGATGTTATAATACTTCTTCTGAACGATTTCCTCCGCTTCCTCATCGAGCATGGCGTTCACCATCGGGAATTCTCGAAGGGCGGCCACGCAGGCTTTCATGACAAACGGCATATAGGAGAGCGAGATACCGCGCTCTGTGGCTACTTCCTTGAGTTCAGAACGTACTTCGACTAGTTCGGTGACATCGACCTCGTCGTGGTGGGTGACGTGGGGCGCAGTGAACTTCGAGCGCTCCATCTGCTGGCCGATGGTCCGCCGGATTCCCCGGTACGGAACGCGCTCTTCTCCTCCTGACTCCGCAAGCGCCGCAACGTCGGCGTCTTGGGCCGCCTGCTGGGCGTCTGCATATTCCTGTACCGCAGCCGGTGTGACGAACGCCTCACCGTCGCGTTCTTCGTCGGTAGGGACGGTATTGATGTCGATACCCGCCTCTTCTGCAAGCCGTCGGGTTGCGGGCGCGGCGAGCGTCCGTTCGCGGTTCGCCGAAGGGGTTTGAGCGGCCGCTGTGATG
>DASSKS010000441.1:0-3827 GCA_035690245.1 Halococcus sp.
TTCGGGAAGTACTCGTGGATTGCGATGGTGTTCACGGTCGGCTTCGGCAGTTCAATCGTCGTCTGGGGGGTCGGCGAACCGCTGCAAATCGTCACCAGCCCGCCCCCACACTCGCCCGTCGGCGGGGCCGCGCTCAAATCCCTCGGACTCGCGTTCATGTTCCTCCACTCTTCGGGCATGATAATGTGGTACTTCCCGCTCGCGCTCGCGTTCGCGCTGATGATGTACACTCGCGGCGTCGAGGAGTACAAAATCAGTTCACTGATGAAGGGTCTCATCGACAGGGAGCGATTCGGCTGGCTCTACTGGCTCGTGGATTTGACCGCGCTGGTCGCCATGGTCGGCGGGCTTGCCGCCGCCCTCGGGTTCACCGCCCAGCAACTTGCGACGATTTTGGGTCGTGTGTTCGGGTTACAGGCAACCGTTCTCACCTACGGGCTGTTCGCCGTCATCGGATTGGTGTTCCTCGGCGATGTCTGGCTCGGGCTTCGCAAGGGGATTCGGAACGCGGCGAACGCGACAATCGTTCTTATGGCCGCCACGATGGCGCTACTGGTCGTCGTTGGGCCGACGTTATTCACGCTCGACATCTGGCTCGACGCGACGGGCGTTTGGCTCAGTAACCTCCCCCGATTGATGTTATATACTGCGCCCACGGCCGCCGGCGACTGGCCACAGCAGTGGACGAGCTTCTGGTGGGCGTGGTGGGCCGCGTGGGCGCTCTTTGTCGGTATTTTCGTCGCCCGCGTCTCGAAGGGTCGCACCATCCGCGAGATGTTCTTCGGCATCGTCGTCATCCCGGTCATCTTGGTCTGGATACAGCACGCAATCGTCGGCGGGTGGGTGCTTTCGCCCGACTACTTCGGTCCCGTGAGCAATGCGCTAATCAATCATAACATCCCGACGGCGGTGGCGAAAGCGATTACGCTCACCCCGTTCGGGAACCTCTTGGGCGTTCTCCTCGTACTAGTGATGGCGGGATACATCCTCACGTCGCTCGACTCCGCGGTGTATATGTTTGCTGCAATCACGCTCGGCGACGAAGACCCCAATGCACGGAATCGGGCGTGGTGGGGCGTTCTGCTCGCGTTCCTCGGGATTATGACGCTCGAACTGCCCTCGTTCGACGCGATGCAGGCGTTCTCGCCGGTGATGGCGCTTCCCTTTACGCTCTTTTTCGTGGTGATTATGTACACCAGCTACGTCGTCGCGCGCGATCATTACCGAGAGGAGTTGGCCTCAGTGAACGAGGAAGCGTTCGTCTCCTTTACGACCACAGAGCGGTCTACGACCGACACAGACGATACAACTGGATACACGGCTGATGGTGGAACAGAGGAGAGAACCAACGACTGAGTAGCACGAAGAACAGCTCATGTGGAAACCGTTCAATCACTCGATGCCGAGTCCAGGATACCACCGCTCCGTACCCGCCTCGCGCGCCCGCTCGTCCATCTGTGCGAGCAGCACCGCCGCGAGGCTTGCCGTCCCCGCTGCACGATTTTCGCCCTCGGTTCGGAACTCGCCGGTGCTGCGGTTTGCGTACACGGTACAGACCGCTCCCGCCCGGAGTCCGTAGAGATTCGCAAGCGTGAGAATCGAACTCGCCTCCATCTCGAAATTCAGGACACCTGCCGCTTTGAGTTCCCCGACTAATTCTTCGCTTCCGGCGGCCTCGAAGCCCTCGAACCCCGGTCGGCCCTGCCCCGCATAGAAACTATCGGTGCTCGCGGTGACTCCGACGTGATAGTCATAGCCTAATTGTTCTGCCGCCGCGACCAGCGCCCCGACTACCCGGTCGTCCGCCACAGCGGGATACTCCGCTCTGACGTACTCCTCGCTGGTGCCCTCCTGTCGCACCGCCCCGGAGGAGATGACGAGGTCGCCGATTTCCATTCCGGACTGGATGGCTCCACACGAACCCACACGGATGAACGTCTCCACGCCGATGCGTGCGAGTTCCTCGACCGCGATGGCCGCCGATGGACTCCCGATGCCCGTCGAGGTGGCGCTTATCGGAGTTCCATCGTACTCGCCGGTGGCAGTACGAAATTCGCGGTGTTCAGCGACTATCTCGGCGCGCTGCCACTGCCCCATGATTTTCTCAATGCGTTCTGGGTCGCCCGGCAAGAGGACTGTTTCTGCAACGTCTTCCGGCCCGACCGCGAGGTGGTACTGGGTTTCGTCGTTCGGGTTCTCGCTGTCGTCAGTCATCGTCCCAGTGTTTCCGCAGAAATCGCGTTCGGGAGGAGTTCGCCCAGTCGATACTCGACAGTCCGCTCCTCCTCATCACAGAGTACACGAAAGTCCTCATCACAGAACTCCCAATAGGTCTGGCGGCACATTCCACACGGAAGCACGCCGTCGCGCTCGCTCGAACTTACCGCAATACGCGAAAAATCCTGCTGGCCGTTTTTGACGGCTTCTGCGAGCGCCACTTCTTCTGCGTGGAGGCTGTTCGAGTAGTTCGCGTTCTCGATGTTACAGCCCGTAAACACCGTTCCATCAGTGGTTTCGAGCGCCGTGCCCACGCGATACTCGGAGTATGGGACGTGTGCATTCTCCAGGGCTTCGCGCGCCGCCGTGATGAGTTCCGTATCGTCCATATCCACGGTCGTTTTCGTGTGGTGAAATACCCATCGAGAACGCTGGTGGGATTGCCACGAGACGAGTTAGCACGAAATTCAGTTCGTGATGGCCGCCTCGACCATCTCGACCGTCCGCTCACAGAGCGTTTCGACCTGCTCGCTTTCGGCATACACTCTGATTTTGGGTTCCGTCCCACTCGGACGGACGAGCACCCAGCCTGCAGCGAGTTCGATTCGGATGCCGTGCTCGGTCGAAACGCTGCCTTCGGAAAATTCGTCGGGCAGCGTCGTCGTCAGCCGATTCATCGCCTCCTCCTTTCGGTCGTCGGGACAGTCGATGCTCACCTTTCGGTAGGGCAGTTCACGGATGGGGTCACGGAGGGCTTCGAGACCCGATTCTGCGACCAATCGGGCGAACACCGCGGCGCTCGCCACGCCGTCTATCCACGGGCCGAGTTCGGGATGAATGTGCTTCCACGGCTCGGCCGCGAAGACGACTTCTGCGTCTGCACTTTCTTCGCGTACCGCCGCCATGCCCTCGTGGAGTGCCCCCAGTCGCACGCGCTCAACCCGACCACCCGCGCTCTCTGTGCGCTCGTCGATTCGGGAGGAGGCGTTCGGCGTCGTCACCACCACGGGGTCTGCTGCGTCGCTCGCGCGGGTGTAGTGTTCTGCGAGAATCGCCACGACGGTGTCCTCGTGGACGATTTCGCCGGTGACATCGAGAACCACGATTCGGTCTGCATCGCCGTCGTGGGCGATACCGAGCGCGGAGTCATCGTCCGCGAGAAACGCCCGGAGGTCGCCTAGTGTTTCGGGAGTGGGTTTGCTCCCGCGGGCGGGAAAGTATCCATCAACGTTTGCGTTTAGCGCCGTGACTTCGGCCCCGAGTGCGCCGAGTACTTGCGGGGTCGCCAGACTCGCCATGCCGTTGCCACAGTCCACGGCGATTGAAAGCCCGTTGAGCGATGTATCGTGGTTTTGGGCATACTCAACGATCGTTTTGCGGTACTCCGCGAGCGGTTCGATTCGTTCCGAGACGCCCCACTCGTCCCATTCTGTTGGGTTTACTCCTGCTTCGACGCACGATTCGATTCGCTCTTCGGCGCTGTCGCCGTATTCCTGCCCATCCACGAAGAACTTGCAACCGTTGTCCGTGGGCGGGTTGTGACTCGCCGTGACCATCACCCCGCGACGGCCACGCGAGGCAAAGGCGAGCGCTGGCGTCGGTATCACTCC
>DASSKS010000442.1:0-8219 GCA_035690245.1 Halococcus sp.
ATAATTGAGGACGACGTTGAGTCCACCGAGAATCCACTCATTTATCAAGGCCAAATACTGGTGGTCAGTCATTATCAACACGTAGCCACTAGGACCGACAGCAGCGTTTGTCAGCTGTGCGATGATGAATAATACGAGGACAGACTTACCGGAGGTGAACTCAGGTCCGAACAGCAGGAGTGTCTCACTGCTATATATGACTGCGCCAATCGCAGGAAACAGCGAGATAGTAAAGATCCACCGCGTGACCCGCTGGTACAGCGACTTTAGTTCGGTAACTTCCTGATTCGCGTAGAGACGAGAGGCTATCGGGGGAAACAACTGATTGAATCCAGCGAGCGGTAGCGTCAAAAGTCCAGCCAGTAGCACAGATACCTTATAAATCCCGACAGCGCTTCCGGCGAGGAAAATTCCAACCATCAGTATATCGACCTGACTGTATAGAACCGTTCCCATCTTCTGGAACGTGAGTGGGACTGAAAACGTATAGAACTCGGCGGCGTCTTCCCTCGAATTTCCGCGGGCCGGACGGAGCGAGGTACGAGAAAGAACGAGCGCAAATCCGACGAGCAGCGTCAACGCACTGGCGGCAACGACGGCGGCGGTTACGCCGACTAGCGTGGCCCCGATGGCGAGCGCGACACCAGCAGCGAGCAGGCGCAACACCGGCATGACGCCGTTCTTTATCGTCATCTGGTATCCCGGCAGTTCGAGGCTTTGAAACACACTGACGACGACCATCGTCAGGGCTTGCAGCGGAATGAAAAACGCAAACACCCGCAACACGCCGGTGAGCAATGGGTTTCCGAGCGTCAGGTTAGTGACGAGCGGCGCGAACACATACAGCACCAGTCCCGTTATGACGCTGCCAACGAGCGACGTTACATAGACGAGACCCATGATTCGATTTTGCTTCGATGGGTCGTCCTCATACTGTGGAATGAACTTTAGGATTGACCTATCGGTCCCGAGTATAGCGAAGGTGCTCGCAATCTGGGCGAGTGTGTATCCAAACGTATAGATACCGTACAGTTTGGCTCCGAGCACACGCGACATCAGAAGATTGAATAAAAATCCAAGAGCGTGGTTGAACCCTGTTCCGACGAGATACACCGATGCCCCGTGTGTCACCGAGCGAAGCGGCGAATACGACTCATCGGAATCGGATTCAGTCTGCGCTGCCATCTGGTGTGAGGTTACTGTGCCTGCGGATTACCCTTTTCATCTCGTTCGGAGACGCAATTCTCCGTCGCCCGCCGGTAAGCGGTCATTCGACGTAGCCAAGGTCGCGGAGACGGTCGGTAATCGCCTGTCCATCTCCCCCCCCCCTGTCTCGTTCAAGCGTCGGTTCGTGAGTCCCTTCGTCAGTAGCGCTGGTTTCAACCCACGGAACTTGTCTGATACACGGTAAGAGCAAGCCGGGAGGATGCCCCCAGATACCGAACTCACCGAAGGCGTTGCCGTGGTCTGCGGAAATCGCCACTCGCTCGGCGTCAAGGTTTTCCAACAGGAGCGAGACATCATCAAGAACATACCGGAGGTTGTCGCGGTAGGCCCGCCAGACGCGCTCACGAGGGATGGTGTAGCCGGCTTGGTTCCAGAGGTCGCCAAACCCTTCACCGAAATCCTCCGGCCGTCCATAGCTTCCCAACTCTGGCTCTGTGACGAATGGGCCGTGTGGCTGCATATAGTGGACAATCATCCGCTCTGCGCCGTGTTCGTCGCGCTGTCGCCACGTATCGATAGCGCGGTCGGTGATGGGACGGGCCGGAATCGTATGGAGGTCGTCGTCCCACCCGTAGCGCCAGACCTCATCGAGATACGCGAACATCGTCGGGTCGAGGTCGCGCGAAAACGGGTTGCCGGTGACGTAAGCCGCCCGGGCGGTCTCGTCTGCCGGGCCGGCCGTGAAGTTGTGTCGCATCCAGTGTCGGGAGTTGCTTCCAAGCGACTCGAACCTGCCTACCATCCCGACGAACGGATGTTCGTCAGCGACTTCTTCCATCAAATCGGCGCGGCACGCATCGAGGATCACGAGTACGTCCCACTCTCGTTCATAAATCGAGGTTCCGGGGTTACCGCCCCTTCGGATGCGTCGCCGGTTGGCCCACAAGAACGTATCACGCCACGGTCTCTGTAGCCCCTCCCAAGTGCCGGTGAGTCCGTTTTTCCGGGTTTCCTCGTAGGCGTAGCGCGCACATATTCGGAGCCAATCGGTCGGGAGGGGATTCATGGGTCGTGACTCAAACGAACATCGTATTAAGCTATCGTTCCGGCTATTCGGTGTATCCGAGGTCGCGGAGCCGAGCGCGTACCGCGTCGTCCGTGCTGGCTGCATCTTCATGGGATTGTTCGAGGCTCGGTTCGTAGGTCTGCTCGTCAGTAGCGCTGGTTTCGACCCACGGGACCTGCCTGAGACACGGGAGGAGCACGTCGTCGGGGTGACCCCACATCCCGAACTCGCCGACGGCGTTGCCGTGGTCAGCAGAGATAACCACGCGGTCTGCGTCCAGATTCTCTAGGAGTACTTCGAGGTCATCAAGGACGTGCCGGAGGTTTTCGCGGTAGGCCCACCAGACGCGCTCGCGCGGAATCGTATAGCCGGCTTGGTCCCAGAGCGTCCCGCGCCCGCGTCCGAATTCCTCGGCCTTCGTGAGGTCGCCACCGAGTTCCGGTGCCGCGACGAAGGGACCGTGTGGCTGCATATAGTGGATAATCATCTGTTCTGCACCGTACTCGTCACGTCGTCGCCACGTGTCGATGGCCCGGTCGGTAACTGGTCGGGCTGGAATCGTCCGCACCGATTCGTCCCATGCGTACTGCCAGACTTCATCGAGAACGGCGAACTCCGCTCCATCGAGACGGCGCGAAAATGGATTGCCGGCGATGTAGGCCGTCTGTGCCATCTCCTCTGCGTAATCGGCCGTGAAGTTCCGGGCCATCCAGTCGGGGGTCTTCGACCCACGCGAGCGAAAGCGCCCGATATCCGTCACAAATGAGTATTCGTCGGCGATTTCTTCCATCAAATCGGCCCGGCACGCATCGAGAATCACCAACACGTCCCAGTTGGGTTCGTAAATCGGGCGTCCGGGGTTGCCGATGGTTCGCACGACCTGCTGGTTCGCCGCGCGGAAGACATCGCGCCACGGTCTCACTACTCCCTCCCGAGCGCCACGAAGGCCGTTTTTCCGCGTCTCCTCGTAGGCATACTGCGCCCACTTTTTCGCCCAGAATGCAACGGAATGGTTCATTGTTGGTGGCTCCAAGGAACGGACTATTTAAACTGTCGTCTCGCTTTGCAGGGTGAGAAATCGCCGAGAGCGCGCGCAGTTTTTATATTGGTACTCTCCGTACGCGCGTTCATGGCTTTTTCAGCGGTTAAACGGATTGGTGCTCGGGTCGCAAACATGTCGGGATATCCGAGTGCCTTACAGGCAGTGATAAATGCATCACCAACCAAACACTCTATGGATATCGCCGAAAGCGCATCCGTTGCCAGAGGAGTCGATCTGATAGGAACAATCTCACTCGGTGAAAATACCGAAATCCTCTCAGACTCCGTTTTAAGAGGAAATATAACTGTCTCTGATGGCGCTCGAATCGGTCTCGGTAGTAAACTCAGTGGCGATATCACCATCGGTAAATCTACGAACTTCGTCAAAGAAGTCGAAGCGATTGGCGACGGCATCAGAATCGGGAAGTACAATGCCATTGCCAGATACACCACGTTTCAGAACCGAAACCACCTGATGCACAAGCCCGGAATACAGTGGTGATTTTACAAAGAAGCGTTCGGCGACCCGTTAGACCTTCCCTCGAAGGGCGTGCTCCGGGTTGGGAGTGATGTGTGGATTGGAATACGCTCGCTCATTCTGTCCGGAGTGGAAGTCGGGCATGGGGCGGTGATTGGTGGGGGTTCGGTCGTAACGAAAGACGTCGAACCCTATGAGATGGTGGCTGGCGTCCCTGCCGAACGAATCGGATGGCGATTTGACGAAGACACGCGGAAGGAACTCCTCGATATCGCGTGGTGGGACTGGCCGGACGAGAAAATCACCGACAACAAGCGATTTTTCAACACGGACCTCCGGGATGCGGATGACATCACCGGACTGATAACGTAACTAACGGCGGGCGGTGCTCCTCAGACGTATCCAAGGTCGCGCAGTCGCTCTTTCACTCCCTCCTCGTCTTCGCTTTCCTCAACGCGCTCGGTCGTCGGGATGTGAGTGTGCTCGTCAACTCCAGCGGTTTCGACCCACGGCACTGTTCTGATTGGAGGGATGAGAACATCAAAGGGGTGGCCCCAAATACCGAATTCGCCGAGGGCGTTGCCGTGGTCCGCTGAAAGGACTACCCGTTCGGCATCGAGGTTTTCGAGCAGTACAGATACGTCATCAAGAACATACCGAAGGTTCTCGCGGTAGGCTCCCCAGACACGTTCGCGGGGAATCGTATAGCCTGCCTGTCGCCAGAACTCACCGCCGAATCCCTCACCGAAGTCCTCCGTATCGCCGAAGCTCCCGTATATTGGGTCGTTAACGAACGGACCGTGTGGCTGCATATAGTGGACAATCATCCACTCTGCGCCGTGGTCGTCGCGCTGTCGCCACGTATCGATAGCGCGGTCGGTTATCGGTCGTGCCGGAATCGTATGGAGGTCGTCGTCCCACCCGTAGCGCCAGACCTCATCGAAGGACGCGAACGCCGCTGAGTCGAGGACGCGCGAAAACGGGTTGCCGGTGACGTAAGCCGTCCGGGCGGTTTCGTCGGCGTTGGCGGGCGTGAAGTTCCGGTCCATCCAGTCTTCTGACATACTGGCGAGCGAGTCGAACGTGCTGACTGGCCCGATGAATGGGTACTCGTCGGCGACTTCATTCATGAGGTCAACGCGGCAGGCGTCGAGAATCACCAGCACGTCCCACTCGCGGTCATAAATCGAGTCGCCGGGATTGCCGGCCCACTGCACCCGTCGCCGGTGAACTTTCTTGAGGAAGTCGCGCCACGGCCGCACTGCGCCCTCGCGCGCGCCACGAAGGCCGTTTTTCCGCGTCTCCTCGTAGGCGTAGCGCGCACAGATGCGCACCCAGTCCGTCGGGAGATGCTTGCGGAGGCTCATGGTGGGTGCTCGCCGTTCGGTTGCAATATCCTTTCGATGTTGCGAGGGATGGGACCACACGGTCGCAACCGTCTCCTCCCGAGCGACAATCCGAAGCTTTTGATACTGGCCGTGGGACAGACGGATGCATGACTACACACACCCACGAAGACGGTGGAAACAGCGACGGAGCGTTCGAGCAAGTGGAGAGCGGAGATGGCGGGCTGGTCGCGGGCCGAAGTAGTCGCCCGAACGAAACGACGCTGACCCACGAGCGACGGACATGAACGCCAAACGAGCGTTCTCGCTCTCCCTCACCGGAATACAGTACCTGCTGGGGTGTGTGCTGTTCGTGGTTTCGCTGGTCTGGCCGCGCGAGGACACACTCTGGGTGTTCGGCGCACAACGCGGCGAGGGGTTCGGCGACAACTCGAAGTACCTCTTTCTCTACACTGTCGCCGAGCGCCCCCACATCCGGGCGGTGTGGCTCTCACGAAATCAGCAGGTAATCGAGGAGTTACAGGCTCGTGGCTACGAAGCCTACCACGCCGATTCGGCCCGCGGCATCCTCACAAACCTCCGTGCAGGGGTTGCGTTCGTGAGCCACGGGATAGGGGACGTGAACAAATGGTGTTGTGGCGGCGCGACGACAGTCTCGCTCTGGCACGGCGTCGGGTTGAAGACGGTTGGGTGGGACTACGGTCTCAAAACCCACAGACCGCTGCTGTGGCTACGACGAGAACTGGTCTGGCGGCTATTCACTCACCCCGATTGGGTGGTCGTGACGAGCGATGCAATGGTTGCACCCTTTTCCTCGGCGTTTCGGATGGACCACGACCGAATTCTGGTGACTGGCTATCCGCGAAACGACGCGCTCACCGGCACAGTGGAGTCCAATTTCGAGACAGCGGACATCTATGATATGTGCAGGCGGCTCTACGAGAACAGCACGGTTTTCATCTATACGCCGACGTACCGAGAGGAGACCGACCAGTACGTCCGTGACCACCTCGACCTCGCGGCCCTCGACCAACGGCTAGCGGACCTCGATGCGTACCTCATTCTCAAGTTACATCCGTGGGAGGAGATGGACATCGCTACCGAGTTCTCACGAATCATCGTGATGGCTCCACAGTTAGATGTCTATCCGCTGTTGAAACACACCGATGTGCTGATTACGGACTATTCATCGATTTATTTCGATTACCTGCTCCTCGATAGACCAGTCGTGTTCTATCCGTTTGACTTAGAAGAATACCGGGCGGCGCGCGGGTTCTACCTCGACTACGAAGCAGTCACACCCGGCCCGATGGCGACCGATTTCGACGGACTAATGGAATGTATCGAACAAGTACTTGGGAATGACACTTTCGCTGACGAGCGCCGAACCGTGAGGGAGCAGTTCCTCCAACAACCGGAAAACACCCGCTGTGGACGCATCTGTGACCGCTTCGACCCCACGGTATCGGTGGACTGATTCGACTGCGCTCGGACCAGTAGGTCAGTTTTTGCCACGGGCAATCCGCCGCGATACGAGATGAACAGTACTATATATAGCGCTATTGTAGCCAGATTTCATGAATAGCAGACGGCAGGCTATCGTTCTCGCTGCCGGACAGGGAAAGCGACTCCAGCCACTGACGGACGAGACGCCGAAGACGTTGCTCGACGTCGGTGGAGCAGCGATTCTCGAACACATCCTCGGGGCGCTCGAAACGACCGGCTACGAGCGGGCGGTCGTCGTCACGGGCTTCGGTAACGAGCAAATCGAGACCCACTGCCAGCCGCGTGAAAATCTCGACGTGGAGTTCGTTCACAACGAGCAGTTCGATTCGACCAACAACATCTACTCGTTGTGGCTCGCAAAGGAGTACGCGACTGATGGATTCACCCTCATCAATTCGGACACCCTGTTTCCGGCGAGTAGTCTCGAAGAACTCCAGCAAACGGAGGGAAGCGCGCTCCTCGTGGATACCGAAAAGGAACTCGACGACGAGGAGATGCAAGTCGCGTTCGGTTCCGACACCATCACCGATATCAGCAAGGAAATCGACGGCGACGGCGAGTACATCGGGGTTTCGAAATTCACCGCCGAGGACGCAACAGCGCTGTTCGAACACATCGAGGCGTTCATCGACCGCGGCGATGTCAACGACTGGTACGAAGCGGCGTTCGACCGCTTATTCGATGATGCGAGCGTCGGCTTCGTCCGCGTCGAAGGACCGTGGGCCGAAATCGACACCCCCGAGGATTTAGAGCGCGCTAGAACACAGTGGGAATGACGCCGAAAGAGGCGATGGCTCGTCTGCTCGTTTTCGTGAAATACGCGGTGTTGGGCGGGTTGTTCGTGCTCTCGCATCTCTGGCCGCGTGAGGAATCGCTCTGGGTATTCGGTGCGAAAAACGGAACAGCGTTCGTCGATAACTCGAAATATCTGTATCTCTATACGCATTCGGAGCGCGAGCACATCCGCGCGGTCTGGCTTTCGAGAAACGATACCGTCATCGAAGAACTGCGAGCGGCGGGATACGAGGCGTATCACACCGATTCGATACGAGGCATCCTCTGTAATCTCAGAGCGGGATTCGTCTTCGTCAGCGACGGCGTAGCGGATACGAACCGGTGGTGTTTCGGCGGTGCAACAGTAGTCAACCTGTGGCACGGCGTCGGATTGAAGAAAGTGAGGTGGAATAGTCGAACGGCGACCGGACCACTCCTCGGCAAACTGCTCGACTGGCCGGTGTACATGATATTCAAGCGGTGTGATTGGCTCGTGGTGACGAGCGAAGCGATGGTCTCCCCGTTCGCAGCAGGTCGCAGACAGCCCACAGACAGGATTCTCACGGCCGGATATCCGAGAAACGACTTCTTAGAGGGTCTCGTTTCGGGCCACAGCCTTTCGGATGAAGTCGAAGTATACGAGGCGTATCGACGGCTGTCTGAAGCGGGGGCCGTGTTTCTCTACGTCCCGACCTATCACACCGAAACCGGAGAGCGCATCGCAGACCATCTCGAACTCGCCGAACTCGACGCACTGCTGGCCGAACTCGACGCGCATCTGGTCGTCAAACTCCATCCCCATGACCGATTCGATGTCGATAGCGCGGAACTCTCGCGGATT
>DASSKS010000443.1:0-2247 GCA_035690245.1 Halococcus sp.
GTTCGTCTGCCGGGCGTTCCGGCAGATGCGGACCCGGACGAAATCGGGTTTACGAGCGTGGACGATATGTCGTGGCGACAGCTACTCGACCACGACGCCTGCACCAAATGCGGGCGGTGTTCGTCGGTCTGTCCCGCTAAAGCCTCCGACCGGCCGCTCGACCCGAGAAACGTGATTCTCGATTTGAAAAATTATCGTGAGTCGCTCGATGCGGGCGGCGAATCCAAAGACATCATCGCCGACGGGGGCGGCGTCATCGACTCGCGCACGATGGAGTCGTGTATGTCGTGTATGGCCTGCATGGATGCCTGTCCGGTCGAAATCGAACACGTCCCCCAGTTTACGGAGATGAACCGCCGACTCACCGAGTCGGGCGAGATGGACGAAAACGTCCAAGAGACCATGATGGACATCTTCGGGCAGGGCAATTCGTTCGGGAATCCAGAACGCAAACGCCCCGACTGGGTAGAGGAGTTGGATTTCGAGGTGCCCGACGCCCGTGACCAGTCCGTCGAATATCTCTGGTACGTCGGTGATTACCCCTCCTACGACGAGCGTAATCGGCGAGTCGCGCGCTCGCTGGCGACTATCTTCGAGCATACGGGAGTCGAGTACGGGATTCTCTACGAAGACGAACAGAACGACGGCAACGACGTGCGCCGAGTGGGCGAAGAAGGACTGTACGAAATGCTCGCAGAGGACAACACCGCAGCCTTCGCCGAGTGTGAGTTCGAGACACTCGTCTGTACGGACCCCCACAGTTACAACACGTTCAAAAACGAGTATCCAGAACTCGATGGCGTCGAGTGGAATCAGGATGGGAAAATCGACGTCCATCACTATACGCAGGTCGTCCAGCAACTCGCAAATGAGAATCGACTCGACCTGTCCGGAACGGAACTCGACTATACGGTGACCTACCACGACCCCTGCCATCTCGGACGGATGAACCGCGAGTTCGAAGCCCCAAGAGACCTCCTTCAGCAAACAGGCTGTGACCTCCACGAGATGCCGAGAAATCGCGCGAACTCCTTTTGTTGTGGCGGCGGTGGCGGCGGTCTCTGGATGGACTTCGACGAGGACCCGAAACCAAGCGAGGAGCGCCTGCGCGAAGCTCTTGAGGATACGGACGCCGGAACCGAGGTGGAGAAGTTCGTGGTGGCGTGTCCGATGTGTATGACGATGTACGAGGACGGCAGAAAGACAGGGGATTTCGAGGAGGACATCGAAATCGTCGGTCTCTCCGAATTACTGGCCGAAGCGCTCGACGAAAAAGGCGCGAATATGGCGACCGGCGCGGATACGGCCCCGGCGGACGACTGAGAAGTCGTATCGAACTGTGTTGGCCATTGGTATCACTCCACCAGCAGAAAGGCTATGTTTTCTCGTTTCGTTGGCTCTCTCGTGAACAGACGACAGGTCGGTCTCTACTTCCTCATCGCGCTCGCGCTGTTCGCCCTTCTCGGTCTCGGTCTCGATGTAAAGGGCATACTCGCTGAGTTGCGCCACGCCGACCTGTCGATATACGCGCTCGCCATTGCATTATCGTTTGCGACCCTCATGCTCTGGGCCGTCGGATTGTACGGGTTGTTGGCGACGTTCGGCGACGAACCGGACTTCGGGCCGTACACGGCGATGTACCTCGCCGGGATGTTCGCCCGACGCATCGCGCCGTGGGGGGCCGCCGTCGGGAACTCGCTCATCGCCTACCTCGTGAGTCAGCGCTCGCGCGTCGAAGTCGAGCGCTGTCTCGCCGCCACCGCCGTCTGGGAGTTCTTGAACATCGTTGCCTCGCTCTCGATTGCCGTCATCGGTCTGTTCGTCCTACTCTCGGTCGAAGGCGGCGCTGGTCTCCTCAGCCGAGGGGTGAACAGCATCGCCGCAGCGATTGCGCTCACGGCGCTCGTCGCGGTGATTGCAGTCAGACGAGAGGAGTGGCTCGTCCGCGGGATACTCAGCGCCACCGACGCCATTTATTCAGTAATCGAGCGTGTCTCGCCCGAGCGAGCAGGAGAGACCTCCCGAACCGCCGTCAGAGCCGCCGTCCGTGGCCGTGTCGAGCAGTTCTTTCGTACAGTTCACGTGCTCGCTGCGAACCGCGTGCTCGTCGCGGCGACGGTGCTCGCAACCGCGGGTGCGTGGGTTGCTGAGGTTCTGGCGCTCTATCTCTGCTTGCTCGCGCTCGGTATTTCCGTTCACCCCGCGGTTGCGCTCGTCGCGGTGCCGGTTGCGGGCGTCGCCACACTC
>DASSKS010000444.1:0-2195 GCA_035690245.1 Halococcus sp.
GACCAACAAGCAGGAACATTGAGTGGTGGAGAGCAACAGATGCTTGCGCTTGCTCTCGGTCTTACTGCGAATCCTGACCTTCTAATGCTCGATGAACCATCTCATGGTCTCATGCCCACCTTAGTCGAACAGATGTTTGACACAATCGAAACAATAAATGACGAAGGAGTGACCGTGCTTCTCGTAGAACAGAATGTGTCCAATGCGCTGGATATCGCTGACCGAGGATATATCCTTGAGAACGGCGAAACAACGATTTCTGGTTCAGCTGATGAACTCCTCGATGACTCTCGGATTCAAGAGCGGTATCTCGCTATTGACTGATTCTGTCGGCTTAGAAAGTCAGCGAGGACAGCAATGGGTGAAGCGTTATCGCCACGCTGGGGCGTTATTGCCATAGCGTCCCACGGCGTGAAATTCGGATAACGGTTTCTCTTCGGTAGTCTATTAGCACGGGCGCACGTCCACGACGGATATGCAACGGCAAGATACCATTACACTCACTGATGACCAACGCGACGTTCGAGACGCTATCAGTGACATCTGTACCGAGTTCGATGACGGCTACTGGCGGGAAAAAGACGCCGCCGGGGAGTATCCTGACGAGTTCGTCAACGCGCTTGCGGATGATGGCTGGCTCGGCATCCTCATTCCCGCAGAATACGGCGGGAAGGGCTACGGCACCGAGGAAGCCGTGGTGATGATGTACGAGATTGCCGCGAGCGGCGCGGGATTCGGCGGTGCGCAGACGGTTCATGCAGCCATCTACAACTCCACCCCACTCGTGAAATACGCCAGCGAGCAACTCAAAGAAACCCTCCTTCCACGGGTGGCGTCGGGCGAGGCGTGGATACAGTGTTTCAGCCTCACCGAACCAGAAGCCGGCTCCGATTCGACCGCCATGACTACCCGTGCAGTCCGCGAGGGAGAGGAATACCGCATCAACGGCGAGAAGCTCTGGACCTCCCGCATCGACGTGAGCGACTATCTCGTGCTCGCTGCGCGGACGACTCCCCGCGAGGCCGTAGCCAAAAAAACCGAGGGCGTCTCGCTGTTTCTCGTTGATATCGAACGCGGACGCAATGAGGGTTCGATTCACCTCGACGAAATCGAGAAAACCGCGAGCGGCGTCGTACATTCGTTTCGCGTCGAATACGACGACCTCCGAGTACCTGCTGAGAACCTCATTGGCGAGGAGGGACGCGGCTTCTATCACGTTCTCGATGGACTGAACGAAGAACGGCTCGTCATCGCCGCCGAAGCAATCGGTCTCGGCGACCTCGCCATCGAGAAAGGTGTCGCCTACGCGAACGAGCGGGAGGTGTTCGGGCGACCCATCGGACAGAACCAGGCCATTCAACACCCGCTCGCCGCCGCGTATGCTCGATTGCAAGCCGCCAAACACCTGACGTTCGACGCTGCGACGCGGACGGACGACGAGCAAAAAACGGTGGGCGCATCGGCGAACACCGCGAAGTACCTCGCCGCCGAGGCTGCCTTCGCCGCCGCCGACGCCGCCGTCCAAGCCCACGGCGGTCGTGGCATCGCCCGGGAGTACGATGTCGAACGGTATTTCCGGGAGGCACGGCTGACCCGGCTCGTGCCTATCACCCAAGAACTCGCGCTGAACTACCTCGGTGAGAACGTCCTCGGGCTTCCCCGGTCATACTAATGATTACCTATCTGGCCATCGTGGGATACGATAGGTGGAATCCATGACTAACGATACTGCGGACGATTCAATCGATACACGCCTCGTGGAGGGCTGGCAGGGCCGCTATTACGAGGATTTCACGGTTGGCGATGTCTACAAGCACCCCTATGGCCGCACCGTGACCGAGACAGACAACGTGTGGCTGACCAATCTCACGATGAACGTCAATCCGATGCATTTCAACGAGACCTACGCCGCCGACACCGAGTTCGGCGAGCGTCTCGTCGATGGCACGTTCGTGTTCGCCCTCGCGGTCGGCATGAGCGTCATCGATGTTTCGGTAAATGCAACCGCGAATCTCGGCTATGATGCAGTGCGTCACCATTCCCCGGTATTTCACGGCGATACCATCTTCGCCGAGAGCGAGGTACTCGACAAACGCGAAAGCGATTCCCGCGAACACGTCGGCATCGTCACCACCGAACTCCGGGCGTACAACCAGAACGATGAAAAAGTGCTTTCGCTTGAACGAACCCCGATG
>DASSKS010000445.1:0-2427 GCA_035690245.1 Halococcus sp.
TCCCATATCGACTCCAATGAGAACACGAATATCACCGAAAAACGACACGTTGCTGGTGTCCTCGCGCGAACCGATGCCTCCTACGAGGATGCGAAAAGTCGGGTGAAAGCGCTCGCGCGCGCGTTCGGCGTGGAGCTAGAGACACCCGCGACCGAACACCCGTCGTTCATCGAGGGGCGGGTTGCGAGCGTTGTCCTTGATGGCGAGCGCGCAGGCATTATCGGCGAACTCCATCCAGAGATTCTTGTCGAACACGGTCTCGAAGTTCCCGTCGTGGGCTTCGAGTTCCGGGCCAAAGCGTTACGCTGACACCATCTCGGGGCTATATCCCTCAATTCATTAATCAGCCCGGTTGGTACACAAAATCATCGGAAAATGCGTCGGTTAGGACTTCTGCCGTTATTACCTCTGCTCGCCGTCCTTCGAACGTGTTGTCGTACCATTGAACAGAGAGGAGTCGCGTAGGCGGAAAATCTGCGTGAAATTTGCACCTCTGCCACGCCCTGCGACGTGCTGGAATAAACGCTGGAGGACTTGTTGTGAGAAGCCAACATAAATCAAGCGTTTACTTTTCTGGGCAGCAGTTATCCACCACGGATTTTGTATTTGCAACTCCTCGTGAGCTATCCGACGTTGGTCGCCATATCGGTGTTTACACTCTAATACGTAAACAGTGTCATTTCTAAGAGTTCCGTCAGAAAATCCGTAGATAATCCAGAATAATTTTTCCTTGGTCATATTATGACAGAGGCAGTGCTGTGGGCAGGTATCTACGTCTTCCCATGATTGTGTATCTATCTGCGAGATGACGTTCGATTGAATTTCTTCTCGTAACTGCCTCGCAGTTCGCTTGTAACGGAATGAATCATACATTGAAGACGTATTCGATGAGAATAGACTTAAAATATTGGACGTATCCTTCCGGCATCTCTCCTCTGTTTTCTAATTCTGTGTAGTATGAATATTGCTGTCGCTATAAATCAGTACCAACGGCGTCCTCTACGCTCTCGAAGCCATCGCGGTCCAGCAAGTCGAGGAGTCCGCGGTTGATGTCGCGCGCGATAGTTGGGCCGTGATAGATAAGCCCCGTATAGAGCTGTACCAGCGACGCACCCGCTCGAATCTTTCGGTAGGCTCCTGCCGCGTTCGAGACGCCGCCGACACCGATTATCGGGACGTCGGTTCGTTCGGCCACGAATTTCACCATCCGAGTCGCGCGCGCTTCGAGCGGCTTGCCCGAGAGACCACCTGCTTCCGTGCGATTTTCGTTCCGAAGCGATGCCGGTCGCTCGGTGGTGGTGTTCGTGGCGATCACACCATCGAGACCCACCTCATCGACGACGGTGAGCGCTTCTTCAATGGCGGTGTCCGTGAGGTCCGGCGAGAGTTTGACGAGAAGCGGACTCGCGCCCGCGTCCTGAAGCGTTCCGAAGATGTGTTCTAAGTGTTCGCGGTTCTGGAGGTCGCGGAGATTGGGGGTATTCGGACTGGAGACGTTCACCACGAAGTACTCGCCCGCCGTACAGCGTTCGTAGGAGTAGCGATAGTCCGCAGGCGCGTCCGCGAGCGGTGTCGATTTCGATTTGCCGATGTTGACGCCGATGGGAACGTTCGTGCGTGTGCGCGCGAGACGGTCGCCGACGCGGTCTGCGCCGTGGTTGTTGAACCCCATTCGATTGACGAGCGCTTCGTCTGCGGGCAGGCGAAAGAGACGCGGGCGCGGGTTGCCGTCCTGTGACTCGGCGGTGACGCCACCGACCTCAACGTGACCGAAGCCGAGACGCGAAAGCGCGCGCGGGATTTCTGCGTTCTTATCGAAGCCAGCAGCCACACCCACGGGATTCGGGAAATCGAGACCGAACGCCTCGGTGTGCAGACGTTCGTCACGGACAGTGTAGCGCGCGTCGAGGATGCGTTCAACTGGCGTGTGTTGGACGGCAGTAAGGAGTCTATGGACGGTACTGTGGGCGGATTCCGCCGGGAAGCGAAACAACAGCGGCTTCAGGGCGTCGTAGGCTCGCATTGTGCTTGGCGGGCGCAAGCGCCCGACTAGAAGTCGTGTTCGACCTCGTCTTGGTCTGCCTTCTGGATGATGATTTTGTCCTCACGTACCCGGACGAACACCTCGTCACCGATAGCCATCCCGGCGACGGAGAGTTCGTCTTCGTGGAGATTGACGTGTACGTTGTGGTACTCGCCCTCGTCGTCCTTTGCCCCGCTTGGGCTGAGCTTCTTTTTCCGTACCATCGCGGCGTCTTAGGTAGCCCTTCGGCACAGGATACACTTAACCTTACGGTCCAGTATCCACGCGCTCGACAACGCCGCTTGTTTCTCGTCGGTTGGAACCGCCTTCTTTGCATTTACGACGAACCGATATCGAGTTTCGAGACGCCAACCGAACATCAATGGACTGTAACCGAGATATCT
>DASSKS010000446.1:0-3158 GCA_035690245.1 Halococcus sp.
GCAGTCGCGTTTTCGTGGGTCGCACGCCAGCGCTCGTGGTCGGTGTTTCCTGTCTCGATTGCAACGCCAGCGGCTTCGAGACGTTCGCGGGCACGCGCTGGGTCGCACTCGATGACGGGCACACCAGAACTCGCCACAGAACACCCATAGCGTTTCTGATTCTGTCGGCAATAGGGCGGGGCGGTTGACGTGCGAACGGGTGCTTCGCGTCCGTGAGCAGACAAAGCGAGCGCCACCAAAAGCGAACGAGGAGCGCAAGTGACCCGTGAGTACGCCCTCGATGGCTGCCGCCTCGTCTTTCGTTCTCATCACTACGGAAGCGTCATTGAACGTGAATTTATCGGCTTCTGTATTTTCTACCGTGTCGTCTCCGACCACCGTCGAGATGTCGCTCATTACTCCACCCCGCAGGACACACGTTAGGTTTGCCAAAACCAGCTGTCGAGAACGGGTTCTCCCAACCCCATCTGGAACCGACGGTGCAATCGGTTCGTGTTCAGGACGGGAAAATCACGGCGGTATTTCAGTTCAGAGCGCGTATTGATCCCTGACGAGATGGGCGATTCCACGATTTTCGAGCCTGTCCATCGGGGCGAGCATCGTGAGTTGGACGACGCCGGGCAGGCGACCGATTTCGACTCCACCTGTAAAGGTACACCGCCCACGGACCTCGCCTTCTGACATATCGAGGAGGTCGCAAGCTCGGTCGAAGGCGTTCTGGGTCGCGTCGTTTATCGTCTCGCCACTGCCGATTACCTGTATCGGACCCATCTCCTCTCGCATCTCGACGCCGTGTTCTTCTGCGAGCGCACGCCCCGTTTCGCGTTCTTCGTCCGTGTAGGGTTTGCTGATGTGGGGAAGGTCGTCTTCGTTCGGAAGCAAGAGCGGGCCGTCGATGTCGAGGTCTTTGATGAGTTCGACTTCGAGTTCGGTGCGGCCGCTCACGTCTGTGGTGTGGAGCGAAAGCTCACCATCGCCTTGGTTTGCGTGGAGGTCGCCGACGTAGACACCGCCACCATCGACTTTCACCGGGCAGATGAGCACTGCGCCCTCTCTGACGGCGTTTACGTCCATGTGGCCGTCGGTTCGCTCCGCGAGGGCGTCTTCGTCCGGGAGTCCCCAGTCGTGGTCCGCACCGATGAGGAACTGGCCGAAATCGCCAGCGTTGTGTGAGTCCGGCAGTTCGATGGGTGGTGTCGTACCAATATTCCCGATGAAGGGCCGGAGGTGGCCGAGCGTTCCGGCCATTCCTGAGGGTTTATACAGCAGGATTGGATGCTGGCGGGAATTTTCGGGAAGCGCCATCGCCTCACGGGCGCGCTCCGCGAGGTTCTCTGCCGCATCGGCGTCCATCGTCAGCCCCACAGACCGGTCCTCGTCGAACGCGACTGTATAGCCGAATTCGAAGCCGAACGCCGAAGCGTTCGCGCCGCACTCGGCGCATTTGATGGATTCTTCGCCGGTTCCCTCAACGATGCTTTCTGGCCATTCGGTGCCACATTCGGGACACCGGTGGTCAACGAACGGGTCGTCGCCGAACGCTCCCTCTCGCTCCCTCATACTGCCGGTGCTCGTTGCAATACTAGTTACGTCGATGCTCTCGATTTTGAGCGCAATTGCGTCGCCGACTTCTGCGTTCTCGACGGCAATCGGTCGGGTGACTTCGTGACCACCACGAAAATCGGGCGTAATCATCGGTCCCCAGCACGCTGGCGGCGTATGTGTTCGAATGATGCCGCCATCGGCGACGGTGCCAGCCCACTCTTGCTCGGGTCCGACCAGTCCGAGGGTGTACTGGTCCACTGTGAGTTCCTGTTGGATTTCGCGTTGTGCCATGCTCGAACGAAGCTATGGTGTGTGAATACATAAGCCACTCCCCCATGCACCACCCAGAGATACCAAACGCCATTTTATACCGACTGCTCGCCAACGCTGATTATGCGAATGACCAACGACCTCGTTCGCGTCGAAACCAATGAATACCGCGCGGACGTGCTCATCGACCGGGCTGAAAAACGAAACGCGATGAACCAAGCGGTCATTGAAGACCTCACTGAAGCATTCCAGAGAGTCGATAGGAATGATGACGTTCGGGCCGCGACGCTGCTCGGCGAGGGGTCGGTGTTCTGTGCCGGCATGGACCTTGGGATGATGCGTGAGCGAGTCGATACTCCCGACCAGTTCGACCGTGATGCGTTTCCGCGCTTGTTGGACGCCATCGAATCGTGTCGCGTTCCGACCGTCGTGGGAATCAAAACCGCTGCGCCGGCGGGAGCGTTCGAGCTGACGCTCCCGTGTGATTTTCGCATCATCGGTGCGGATGCGAGTTATGGTGTCATCGAAGTAACACTGGGAACGTTCCCGCACGGCGGTGCGACTCAACGACTGCCCCGCCTCGTTGGGCTGGCGAAAGCCAAAGAACTCGTGCTAACTGGCGAGTTCATCGACCCCAAGGACGCGAAACGGTGCGGTCTCGTCACCGAGGTCACAGAATCAGGACAGGTTGACGAGCGCGCCCGCGAATTTGCGGACGAACTCACTCAAAACGCACCGCTGGGAATGGAACGTGCAAAACAAGCCCTGAATACGGCTATGGACACACCCCTCGATGAAGGCTTACAGCTCGAACGCGCGTTAGGCCGTGAACTCGATGCTACACACGACTACCGCGAGGGGTTTGACGCGCGTATCGAAGGCCGTTCTCCGACGTTCGAGGGCCGGTGATGCTCGCTGTGAACACTTGGGGCTGAAAATACGGGGTCAGCAATCGCTTCACGCGGTATCGATAGTCGCTCGTCCGCTGGTCGCGCTCAACAGCCGGTCGAAAAGCGCGTCCGCCTCGGCGGTTGGGACGGCAATCCGAAAGACGACGCACTCCTCGTAGGTGGCGTCGAATTCGACTGCCGTACTTTCGAGAATGCTGCGTACTGTGCCCGAATCGTCGTATCCGACGGTGATAGTCGCCCGCTCGTGGGGTCGCTGTTCGACGATTCCGGCCTCTGAAAGAGCGCGTTTCACCGCTCGGGCGTAGGCGCGCGAAAGGCCAGAAACGCCGAGGTTCGTCCCGCCGTAATAGCGCGTCACGACGCTTGCGACGTTTTCTATTTCCTCGCGCTTCAACACGGTGAGTGCGGGTTTGCCCGCTGACCCGCCGGGTT
>DASSKS010000447.1:0-5045 GCA_035690245.1 Halococcus sp.
ATGTCGTTCATATCGTCGTCGGGTGAATTGACGAAACAGGCACTCAACTGCTGGAGTTCGTCGCCTGCGTTCATCAACGTGGGGGAATTCGGCATGAACGAGAGGTGTTCCATCGAATCTCTGAACTCCGCCGCGACCGATTCGACGCGCTCGCGGATTTCCTCTGGGAGTTCTGGAACCACCGTCTCGTAGGCGAACTTGCTGACGTTGTACTGGGTGAGTGCCGTCTCGGTGTCCGTGTCCACAGTGGTACCCTTCCCGAACACTTCGACGGCGAGTTCGTCTCGCCGGGGATGGTTCGGCTTCAACTGTGCGGGCGTCACCGTGATTTCGGTGTCGTGTTCCTCGGCCTCGAAGACCGCCTCACAGAGCGCGACGTTTTTCGCTACGCGCTCGAACAGTTCTTCTTGACTTTCCATCAGTTCGCCGTCTGCGTCCTTTCTGAGATAGCGCGCCGGAAGAATATTCTCGTAGGCGTTTTCGGTCAGTCGGTCTTCGAGTGTGTCGCCGTCGGTGCGCTTTACCGGCAGGGAAATCTCGCCGGCTTCACGGTCCGCGCGACTCATCGGCCGTCTCCTCCGGCGAGAACGCGCTGGCGGACGATACTCCCCGTCTGTCGTGTCCTAGCTCCCATCATTCGTAACGACCTCTCCGTTCTCCGGCCACCCAGATAAATTATACGCCTTTAGTTTGGTTCCTACAAATTTGATTGTGCATATTGATGATACTAATCGCATCTAGCCGGGCAACGGAGTCGTATCGAACCGTAGTTTTCGGTACGGTATAAGCGTATCCAGAGTGCAGTGAAAGTGATTTTCGCACCGGACGAACCGAGTGAAGGAAAGCCGATTCCAACCGAAACGAGAGGGGGTTCTCTGCGTTTTCTCAGGCGTCAGTCAGCGTGGGTTCGGTACGCTTTTCGATTCCATCGAGGAAGTTCCGTATCACGTCGTGGCCGACGCCGGTGAGCACGCTCTCTGGGTGGAACTGCACGCACTCGATTGGGTGCTCGCGGTGGCGGATTCCCATCACGAGACCATCGTCAGTGCGCGCGCTCACGGCGAAACAGTCGGGAATCTCGGTAGCGACCAGTGAGTGATACCGCCCCGCCCGGAAGTTCTGGTCAAGTCCCGAAAACAGTCCTTGACCGTCGTGTTCGATGGCGAACGCCTTTCCGTGTACTGGTTCCGGCGCGCGCCCGACGCTTCCTCCGTAGGCATAGACTGCGGCTTCGAGACCCAGACAGATGCCAAGTGTCGGTGTTTCAGTACTCACCTCACGGAATACATCGAGTGTAACGCCTACATCGCGGTCGTTTTCCGGGTGGCCCGGTCCGGGGCTGATGACGATTGCATCGGGGTCTGTCGCACGAACATCGGCGAGCGAAACCGTGTTTCTGACCACCTCGGTTTCTGCGTGTTCGCTCACGTATTCCACGAGGTTGTAGGTAAACGAATCGAAGTTGTCGATAAAGAGCACGCGCGGGCGTTCGCTCACCGACTCACTCCCGGTGTCGGCAGCAAGGACACCTGTTCTATTCGAGAGAGGGCAGCGAGCACGCCGTCCATTTTGTGTTCGGTTTCGTCGTACTCGCTTTCTGGGTCCGAGTCGGCGACGATACCCGCACCCGCTCGGACAGTAATACGGTCACGTTCGCCCGCGTGGTCGATGAGGGCTGTGCGGATGACGATAGCCATATCGGCGTCTCCGGTCCACGAGAAGTAACCGACGCCGCCGCCGTACAATCCTCGTGGGGAGGGTTCGAGGTCGTGAATAATTTCCATCGCCCGGATTTTCGGCGCACCCGAAAGCGTCCCCATCGGGAAGGCCGCGCGCGTCGCGTCGAAGGTGTCCTTTCCATCCGCCAGTTCTCCCCCAACTGTTGATTCGATGTGCTGAACGTGGGAGTATTTGAGCACGTTCATGAACTCCTCGACACGAACCGAGCCGGGTTTGCTCACCCGTCGAACGTCGTTGCGCGCCAAATCCACGAGCATGGTGTGCTCTGCGCGTTCTTTCTCGTCAGCGAGAAGTTCGCCCGCGAGCCGGCGGTCCTCGACCGGACTCTCCCCCCGCGAACAGGTGCCGGCGAGCGGGTTCGAGACGACGTCGGTTCCTCGCACGGATACTAATGTTTCGGGACTCGCACCCACCACCGAGCGGTCGCCGTATTCGAGGAGGTACATATACGGCGAGGGGTTCACGTCCCGAAGCGCGGCGTACAGCCCATACGAGTCGATGTCGCCGACGAGTTCGCGCGCACGCGAGAGCACCACCTGATAGCTGTCGCCATCGAGGACGTGTTCTTTCGCGCGGCGAACCGATTTTTCGTATTTCTCGCGCGGTTCAGCATTTGCGCGCTCGCGCTCGAATCCACCGACATCGACCGTGGCATCCGAAAGCACTTCGCGGACGCGCTCGGTCTCGCGTGTGAGTTCGTCGTAAACCGCGCTGGGGTCATCGCCGGGTCGGATGAGTGGTGTGAACACCAGCGAAATCTCACCCGCAGCGTGGTCGAACGCCAGCGTTTTGGTGGTCAGAACGAACTGCGCATCCGGTACTACTGAGTCGGGGCGGTCGATGCCGACCTCATCGAGATGGAGGTCATACACCGCGTCGTAGGCGAGAAATCCGACCAAGCCACCGTGTAGCTGCTGGCGGTCGGTTTCAGGAAAGTTCACGCGCTCGACAGCGGGCAGCGCACCACGGAGCCGGTCGAGAACGTCGCCGTCGCTGGAGTCGAGCAGGTCGGTATACTGTGCATCGAACACCTCGATATCGGTTTCATTCGGATGGAGGGTGATAGCGGCCGCCGGGTCGTATCCTACGAACGAGTAGCGTGCGTGGCGCTGTTCGCCGGCGGGTGCGAACGCGCCGTCGGGGTCGCTTGAGGCGACCTTTTCCGCGCTCTCTAAGAGGAAGGTGTAGTCCGACCCGGATGCATTAGAGAGCGACGCATACGCCGCTAACGGCTCGACGGCGGAATCGAGAGTCGCGACCGTGTGGACGACTGCCGGACGCGCTCCCCGAGCGAGTTCGATGAATCGGTCACGGCTTAGGTTCAGGCTCATGCGTTCACCGTCTGCGCTCCGGTTGCGTGCTCGACGAATTGACGGAGTGCTTCGTGATTTTTCACGCCACCTACTTCCTCGACTCCGCTCGAAACGTCCACACCGAACGGCTCCACAACCCGAACCGCCCGAGCGACGTTTTCGGGTGTGAGTCCGCCAGCGAGCAACACAGGTGTATCGAGGTCAGCGACGACGCTCCCTGCCTGCTGCCAGTCGTGTGTCTCGCCCGTGCCACCTGCGCCGTGTTCGTCTGTCGAATCGAGCACGAGCGCGTCCGCGACGGCTGCATACTGACCCAAATCACCAGCTGCGTCCACGGCTGCAAACACTGCTTTGTCCGTGCGCTCTCTGAGTTCGGCTATTTCTCCTGCTGAACAACCATGAACCTGTATCGCATCCGAACCGACCCGTTCTGCGAGGTCGGCCCCTGCTTTCGGCGTTTCGGGCATCGTGACGAGCACGCTCGTGACCGACGACGGGACTTGCTCTGTGAGTGCAGCGGCGCGAGCGGAAGTGAGTTCGCGCGGTGTCTCGATAGGCACACCACAGACGAAGCCCACCATGTCCGCACCCGCCGCGACGGCAGCGTTGAGATCCGTCTCGCGGGTCAGCCCACAGATTTTCGAGTGAGTCATGCGGCTTCGCCCGCGACCGCCTCAACCGCACGCAGCGAGGCGAGTTTTTCGCTTGCGCGCTCGGAGTCGATGGCTTCGCGTGCGCGTTCGACGCCCGCTCTGAGCGTATCGGCGGCTCCTGCGACGTAGACCGCCGCGCCGGCGTTTGCGAGAACGATGTCGCGCTTTGGACCCCCGATGTCGCCAGTGACGATACCCCGGAGGTCGCGTGCGTTTTCAGCCGGTGTACCACCGGCGACCGTCTCGACCGGGGCCGCCTCAATTCCGAGCACGTCGGGTGTGAGCGTGTATTCTTCGATTTCTCGACCACAGACTTCAGCGACGTTCGTTTCGCCGTGGATGCAGATTTCGTCCATGCCCGAGCCGTGAACCACGAGCGCGCGCTCGATGTCCAACTGTGCGAGCGCACGCGCGAGAATCGGCACGAGGTCTGGGTCATAGACGCCGACGACTTGGGCGTCCGCGCCCGCCGGATTCGTCAGGGGACCGAGCGCGTTGAAAATCGTCCGCATTCCGAGTTCCTTTCGCGGACCGATGACCGCCTTCATCGCGGGGTGGAAGACGGGTGCGTGCATGAACCCGATTCCCCGTTGTTCGATGGCGTGCCTGACGGCCTCTGGCCCGGCGGCTGATTCGACGCCGAGTTCTTCGAGCACGTCGGAACTCCCCGAGGAGGAGGACACCGAGTAGTTGCCGTGTTTTGCGATTTGAACTCCCGCGCCGGCGGCGACGATTGCGCTCGTGGTCGAGACGTTGATGGTGTTGTAGGCGTCGCCGCCGGTCCCGCAGGTATCCACGAGCGGCCCACAATCAGGAGAGATAGTTCGGGCCGCCGCGCGCATTCCCTGTGCGAAGCCCGCGATTTCGGTCTCGGTCTCGCCCTTCGCGCGCAGTCCCGCGAGCAGCGCGCCAATCTGTGCCTCGCTCGCCTCGTCGAATACCCCTGTGGCCGCCGCGCGCGCTTCGGCGAGCGAGAGGTCCTCGCCCTCGGTCACGCGCTCGATGTGTGCTTGCATTGTATCACTGATGTACTGTTCCGCGTTGTAATGCACAAGTCCGTACATAGACTTAAGCGTATCGGCGAGGGTGTGAGAACTCAGTCGAGCGTTCCGAAACCTTCAATTGCACCCGTGGTCGATGTGTGAGTGCAAGGCTGCAAGGCGGGTTCGTGGTCTAGGCTGGTTATGACACCTCCTTGACATGGAGGAGGCCGGCGGTTCAAATCCGCCCGAACCCACTACCACCTTTTGCTGCACTCGTTCGCTCCCTTCGGTCGCTCCTTCGCTGGCAAAATCTGGACCAAAAGCCTCCTCCTTCCCGTTGGTCAGTCGTCGGCCCG
>DASSKS010000448.1:0-6213 GCA_035690245.1 Halococcus sp.
CAGCGAGACCGACCTGCCCACTCGTTAGCCCGAGCGTATCCGGCTGTGTCAACACGGCACCGAGTGCTCCCACGAGACCGATTTCTAACCCATCGAGTAACCATGTGGCACCCAGCGCGAAGATGACCAACCAGTGAAAGCGCGACCACGGCAGTCGGTCCATCCGCGCTGGAATCTTCGTCTCGTAGCCCTCCGAGTAGGATGTATCCTGGGACATACTGAAGTACCCGAGGTTGGACCGAACGGAGGATAGCCGGCAGGCTGGTAAATGCAGGCCATTCACGTCGTGATTCACGATTGCTTCTGTTACGGCGTTGGCCGTCTGCTATTTCAGAAACCCCAGGACGACTCACGAGCGCACGGTGGGCAGGTGTTCGATTTCGATGCGGCCTTCTGGTACGCGAAGCGAAACCAGTGTTTGTTTTTCGGCATCGGGTGAGTTTTCGGTTTTATCCACGCTGTATGCCGTGTAGGTACAGTCATCAGGAGTGAACTCAACGACAGAGTAGCCCCAGTGCTGGCTGTCGAAGAACTCCATGTGGGGGTTCTGTGCGCGCACGGCCCACGATAGGAGTTTGCCAGCGAGGTCTGAGAGCGGACCGCCGTTCGCGCCGACGGCTTCCGTGATGTTGAGACTCGTCAGCGCGGGCGTCATGAACTCCACACCGACTCGGCTGTCTGTGTCTGCGACGGCTGCACTGGTGCCATCGAGCAGATGCGAAAGGATGTCTTGATACTCGGTCTGTTGGTAGCCGGCGACGTAACAGTGCATATCCCCGGTCAGCGTGATGAAGTTCGATACATCGAGGGCATCGAGCGCCGCCATGATTCGCCGGCGCTCGCGCCGATAGCCGTCCCAGCCGCTTTGGGAGGGATACACCGTCGCCGCCCCCGCACCGATTCTGAACGGAACGGTCAATACTTCATCTGACCAGACCGTCCACGTCGCCTCTGAGTTTCGGAGTTGGTCGAGAAACCACTCGTGCTGGTCGTTGCCGAGCATACTCCGTTCGGGTGGTCCGCGCTTCGGGGAAACAGGCAGCCACGACGGGAGGGCGCTATTGACGTACCGCGGCGGGTCACGATACAGCCGTTCGTCGGTCATCAGCAAGTCTGCGAGGTCGCCGAAGCGAAAGCACTGCCAGAGCCGATAGCGCTCACAGAACGTCTCGCCTGCGGGGTCATAGCGGACGCGCGCGGGCAGATACTCCCACCACGCCTGCAAGGCGTCGGCGACGAGGCGAGTCATGAATTCTGGATTATCGCCTCGCGGATGGCTCGGCCCGGCGGGGGCCTCAGTGATATCATTCCAGTAGATATCGTTCGTGAACTCATGGTCGTCGCGGGCGGCGATCAGCGTGTGGCGTTCGAGCGCTTCCTGAAGAAATTCGTCCGTTCGGTAGGTGCGATAGAGATACCGATAATCGTCGAGGCTCCACACCCGGTCGTGACCGCTCGGGAGGGTGAGTTTCCGGTCTGGATACTCCCGGCTGCCACGACCTTTGTACTGTCCGTTTGCGGATTCGTAGATGAAATCGCCCACGTGCAGCAGGAAATCCACCTCCTCTGCTGCGATGTGGTGATACGCGCCGTAATACCCGTTCTGGTAGTCCTGACACGTCAATACCGCAAGCCGGAGGCTGTCGGGGCTTGCATCGACCGCGGGAAGGGTGTGACATCGACCGATGCGACTCCTGACGCCGTCGTAGATGAATTGAAAATAGTAGTAGTGGTCGGATTCAAGGAGACCGTCGGTATCGACGTTGACGGTGTAGTCGCGGTCGGGCGTGACGCAGTCTGCGTCAACGATGCCGCGGTAGACGACATCGGTGACGGACTCGTCGGCGGCGATTTCGAGTTTCAGTGGTTCGTCTTCTCTGTACGCAGCCGGGTCGATTCGCGTCCAGAGAATCACCCCCGACGGTGTGGGACCGCCGCTCGCAACCGACTGTGGAAACGTCTTCTGTGAGTGGTCAGATTCGACGGTGAAGTCCTCTGAGTTCGTTTCGGTCGGCGCGACCTGAATGGGGAGGGTCCGTCCAGAGAGCAACGAGCGGAGTTCGTCGTGGCCGTCCGCATCGCCTGTCATCGAGGGTGGTTGCGAGCGAGATGGGTTGAAGCTACCGACATCGAGGGACTATCAGTTAGAAGGTGTGAATAACTACAACGCAGATTTTATATAAGTATTGAAGAATAAAAAAACAAACTGAAATAGAGAATCTGTCGTATGACCGCAAATCCGGACTCAAAGGAGAACCGCAGGCCACACGCCTCCACTTTTTTACTTCGTCGGGTGCGCTCACTTCGTTCGCGTCGTTCGAAAGGCGCTTCGCGCCTTTCGTGATCTTCAAAAGAGCCTTCGGCTCTTTTGGACCTCGCGGGAGCGAAGCTCCCGCTCAGTGACGAGAGAGCGAAGCTCTCTCGAACCACACCTCTCCTCGCAAAAACCTGGACAAAAAAGTCCGCTCACTTACTCCGTTCGTTCGCGGTACAACTGCTTGCCCGCTCCGCTTCCGCACCGCAGGCCACACCCTCCCCAGCCGATTCCTTCGTTTCGTTCGCTGCGCTCACTTCACTCAGTCATCCCTCGCACGGTGTCTGCGCTCGGTGCTCACTCCGTTCGCATACGAGCGCGAGCGCGCGCCAACCGCCACCGCCCCGTGAGGAGTTCTCAACCGACAGCCGTTCAATCGACCCAGACAGTACGGGATTCGCTCATCGGCGAAAGCGGCAGGTCGGGAAAGACGATTTCGACGGTGAAGTTGAGCGTATCGGGGTCGCCGCCGAACACCGGCGCGGGAAGCGTTTCAGTGCCCAAAAACGACGCCGTCTCGGTCATCTCGACATCGTTGACCGTCACCCGGAGGCCAGCACGCGCGCCATCGCCGCGATTCTCGACGGTGACCTCACAGAGTTCGTTTTCCCCTCGCTTGATGCGCTCTGGAAAGTCACCCCAATCGAGTGCAAGTGCCGGGAGGGCGCGTGCGCTCTCTATGACGCGCTCTGCGACGCCCTCCGTCAATCCGGCATCTATGAGTCCCGCGATACCTGCTTCGGTGATGGCGGCGGGCGTCTCGATTCCCTCCGCGGCGAGTTTGCTCGCCCGGCCCGGCCCGACACCATCGATGGCGGTGAGTGCGACCGCTTCGGTACTCACGCCGTTTTCGACGCGCGCGGCCACGCGACACGCACGGTTTGCCTCCCGTGCGGTTCCAAAGCGGTCGAGAAACGCTCTGAGAGCCGCAAGCAATCGCAAGGCGTTCTGCCGGATGACCCACGCATCGCTCGATAGTTCTGTGGGCGTCGAACCGCGTGTGCTCGATTCGAGGATGGCGAGCACCTTTCGGGTGCCCGGTTCGAGGTCGTTTCGAGTGTCGAGCACACTACTGATGGCGTCGCGTTCCGCTCGACGGGCGTTCACGCTGTCGAATTCCGCGCTGCGAGCGACCGTTTCGAGGATTTTTTCCATACTTGGGTCGGTGCCCGCGAGGTCCCAGAATCGGTGGGCAGTCTGGAGTCTCAGGTAGTACGCAGACGCGAGCGTTCCGAGTGGGGTGGCCGATACCTGACGGTCTTCGATTTCGACGAATCCTCGATTTCTGAGTTCTGAAAGCGTCTCGCGGACCCGCTCTCTGAGGTTCTCGACTGTCCCGGCGTTTCGCGCGCGGACGTACCCGAAGGTGGTTTCGAGCCAGTCCATCACGTCATCGACATCGTGGATGGTACCCATCGAAATCTCGGCGTTGAGATGGGTGTCCAAATCCGCGGTGAGATGGGAGTCGATTTCCTTGCCCGTTCGGAGGAGTGTTCGGTATTTATCGGCGTCCGCGCTGTCACACACCACCCACGCATAGCCCGCGTCGTCGTAGCCCGGCCTGCCCGCACGCCCGAGCATCTGGAGCACGTCGAGCGGACTCATGTCTACCTCGCCTTCCAAGGGGTCGTGATACTTGGTATCTCGAATCACGACACACCGGGCAGGCAGGTTCACCCCCCACGCGAGCGTTGACGTCGAAAACAGGAGTTGGATTTTTCCCTCTCTGAACCACTGCTCGATGTGGTCTTTGTCGGATTTCGAAAGCCCTGCGTGATGGAAGGCAACGCCGTCGAGCGCCGAATTCCGCAAGGTCTGGTTCTCTAAGACTTGTGTTTCGGTGTGAAAATCGTAATCGCCGCGCGCGCCAATTGGCACATCACGCGAGGCGAGTTCGTCTCTGGCCTTCTCTGCCGCCCTCACTGTATCCTGTCGGGAGGCGACGAACACGAGCGCCTGTCCGTCCTCGCGGATGTGTGGTTCGGCCAAATCGAGCGCGCGGTAGAGTCGTCGGTACTTGTCGGCAAAGGCGTTCTCGCCGTGGGTGTAGGTGCGCACACCCGATTCGAGTTCCACTGGTCGATACTCCTCACCGAAGTCGAACGTGGTTTCAGGGGGTGCATCGAGCCAGTCGGCGATGTCTTTGACGTTTGCCATCGTAGCGGACAGCGCGACGATGCGGGGTTCACAGAGCCGTCTGAGTCTGGAAACCGTGACTTCGAGGACGCTTCCTCGTTTCTCGGAATCGAGCAGATGAACCTCATCGATGACACAGCAGGATACGTCAGTAATAAATCCGTATCGGGGTGAATCGTGTTTTCGCGTGGCAGAATCCACCTTCTCGGGGGTCATCACGAGGATGTCCGCGCGTTCTGCCCTTCGAGGGTTGAGGTCGCGTTCGCCGGTAACGACATAGACTGAGTAGCCCATCGACTCGAAACGCTCCCACTCGCTTTCTTTCTCGTTGGTGAGCGCGCGCAGCGGCGCGATAAATAGGGAGGTGCCACCGGCTTCGAGGCATTTGCAGATGGCGAGTTCGGCGAGTGCGGTCTTTCCCGATGCCGTGGGCGCGCTCGCCACGACGTTTTCATCGCTGTCGAGGATTGTGGGGAGTGCCTCGCGCTGCATCCGGTTGAACTCCTCGAAGGCGAAAGCGTCGGCGAACTCGGGGATGGTTTCTGCGACACTCATACGAATTGCTCCTCGTGCGTTCGTCGTGAGTGGAGCGAAGCCACGGTGTTCACGTGATTCAGTAGTGAGGCTGGGGTAGTCAAAGGCGTTTCCTTACTGTGTCGTGGCTTGGCTCGCGTGCGCCAACATCCCATTTGCGGCCTCGTAGCGATAGTAGGCTCCGAGACCGATGGCGGCCAGTATGTTCGAAATCGTGACGGCCCAGAAAACCGCGACGACACCCACACCCAGAAAAACGCCGACGCCCGCGGCGATAGGCAATCTGACGGCCCAAAACTGGAGGACGGTCGCCACGAACGTCGTCCGGGTGCGACGCACGCCATTGAAGCCCGCCTCGAAGAGATAGGCTGCGCCGATGGCCGGATAGCCGTAGGCGAGGATTGTGAGGTATTCGACGGTGAATTCGAGCGCGCGTCCCGAGAGTGTCGGCGCGAACGCGGTGGCGATAGCCGTCGGGATGAACCATTGAAAGACGCCGATGACCGCGAGACCGCCCACCGCGACTGCCGCTCCGAGGACGGTTGTCCGTCGAGCACGCTCTAACTGACTGGCTCCGATGTTTTGTCCGACGACGCTCTGGGCGGCCTGCTGCAATCCGATGGCGGGGACGAACGCAATGGCGGCGATACGCGCGCCGACGGCGTAGGCAGCCAGCCCCGCCGCCCCGCCTGCCGCGAACGCCACCGCGACGATAAGCACCCGCACGACCTGTCTGACCCCGCCCTGTGCGGCGATTGGCGCGCCGACATCGAGGAGTTCGCGGAATTCGCCGATATCGAACGCTGCGGCGGCGCGCGAGTACATTCCACCATTCCGTCCACGGAGGGCGAGCACCACCGCGAGCACCAGTCCAGACCCATATCCTGCCACTGTGGCGAGTGCTGCTCCCTCGACGCCGAGCATTGGCGCGGGTCCGAGACCGAAAATCAAGATTGGGTCGAGCACGAGATTTACGCCCACCGTGACGACACTGATGTACAGCGGTGCGCGCGAGTCGCCCCACCCGATGAACGCGCCTTCAATAGCGTCGCTCGCGGCGGCGAGCGGCAGACCGAGTGCGAGCACCGAGAGATAGACCGCTGCGAGACCGGCCACCGTGCCGCCCGCTTGTGGCTGGGCGAGTGTCAGGAGGTCCGTCAGTGGATGCGCGCCGAGCGTGAGGAGCACACCACCGACGATGCCAAGCGAAATAGCGAGGACGAGTCCGG
>DASSKS010000449.1:0-4993 GCA_035690245.1 Halococcus sp.
GAACGGAGTGAGCACCGCCAAAGCGAACGGGGAGCGCAAGCGACCCGTGAGCGGAGCGAGTGAGGGCTTCAGCGGATGCGGAGGCGGTGCTGTGCGGTGGCGGAAAGCGCCAGTGATTGTACCGTGAGTGAGTGCGAAGCACGAACGAGCGGCAGTTTTTGATGAACGTTTTTGCAAGGGGTTGAGCGCGAGCGAACGCAGTGAGCGAGCGCGATTCCCCGCAGTAAAAACGTTCAAGTGAAGAACACGTGTCGTGGCCGGTCGGCAAGCACCTCGCGGCCCCACGAGACGGTCTCGCGGAACTCCTCGCTGCGAAAGAACGCCATCGCGTCCTCGCGCGAGCGCCACTGACTGGCGATGAACATATCGTTCTCGTTCTCCCTATTCACTAGCAGGTCGGTCTCGTTGTGGCCGTCCATGTCCGCGAGAAGGTTCCGGACGGTCTCGAATCGCTCCACGAACTCCTCGCGGGCGTCTGGTTTCGTCGTATAGAACAGTCCCATCGTTCCGAATCCGCTCTCGTGTTCGCCGACCTGTGCGCGCGAGACGATGCCCGGCAGGTCGGACAGAAATCCACCGGCGGTTTCGGCGGCGCTTTCTGTCCCCCAGACGCTCACGACCGCCGAATTCCCTCCATGAGAACTTTCGTACACCGCGGTTTTGACGTGGGTATCGTAGTGGTCGAAGTTGCCGCACAGACCGGACACCTCGTCTGCGAGGGCTTCGGGGTCGGCTTCTGAATAGAGCACCATCGCGTGAACGTCCTCGCCGTGAGGCTGGCCCGCATAGATGTCCTCCTCTGCGAGCGCGTCGCGGATGTCACCGTTTTCGTCGTCTGCGTGATGGCTGCCCTCGTCGTGTTCGTGTGACTGGTCACCGGTCGGAACGGGGTCGCCCGCGAGCAACGCGCCGAGGTCTTCCGGGGGGAATCGACGCCCGAATAGGAAGGAACCGAAGTCGGCATACCGCGAACTCGATGGGTCAAAGCGCATCTCGTAGAGCAGTTTTTTTATCTGTGTGGGGTCATCCGCAAACAGCGTCACTCCCCATTCGTGGTCGTCAAAGCCCACACTGCCAGTGATGATTTGGGTGACCTTTCCCGCGTACTCGCGCCCGATGTCGCCGTGGCCGCTCATGAGGTCTGCGCGTTCCTCGAAGGGCAGGTCGTACCAGTTGTATTCGGGGTCGCGGCGTTTGTCCATCGGATAGAAACTCACGTGGGAAGTAGCAGGAATCTCGGGTTTCAGCCGCGATTCGATGTACCGCGCCATGCCCGTATCCTCGACTTCCTCGTCTTCAAAGAACTCTTGAGACATATAGCCAGAGACTTCCGTAACGGAGACGTATGAACTGGTTCGTTCGGTGAATTCCGCGAACGCCGTCCGCTCGAACCGTCGTTCGATGGTATCGAGGTGGGCTATTGAGGGTCGGAGATGGAGACAGAGGAGGTCGGCATCGTGACCGAGGACGCTGAAGACCGCCGAACCCCCCTTGTCTGCGTCTTCGAGCGCTTCGTGGCTCGTGAGGTACTCGATACCCTCCTCGATGGCGCGCTCGCGTTCGCGCTCGGGGGCGTTTCGCCACCTATCCCAGTCGATTGTGCGAAAATCGTGGAGGACGTACCACCCTTCTTCGGTTTGTGGTGGCTCTCTGCGGTCCATGTTTTCGATTACGGATAGGTCGATAAGGGTCTTGTGAGTCCGAACGAACGGCAACTGATGGCCTGTGTTTCGAAGCGCTTGCCCGCCGTTTATCCCTATTCCAGCCATATCGACGGTCGAACGAAGGGACATGAAACTGAGTCTGAATATCGACGAGTCGAAGTATGGGGTGCGCGTCAGTAGTTATGTGGGGTTTCTCCTCGGCGTCCTCGGGCTGTTCTCGTGGGCGGTCGGGCAACCACTCTTGATTCCAAGCGTCGGTCCCTCTGCGTTCGCGCTGGCGACGCTTCCCGAAGAGGACATCAATCTCCCAGAGCGGGTCATCGCCGGCCAGTTCATCGGTGCCGCCGTTGGCCTGCTCGCGTATTTCGTCATCGTCGGCCATTCCGCGCCGCTGTCGAGCGTTCCGCCGTTTTCGATACTGGGTCTGCGTCGCGTTATCGCGCCCTTCGTCGCCGTCATCGGCACGACTGTCCTGATGTACGCCCCGAATCTGGAGCATCCGCCCGCGTATGCGGCGACGCTGATCATGGCGCACGGACTCTTGAGTTCGCCCGCCCAGATTGCAGGATTCGCCGCCGCAGTCGTCCTCCTCGTCGCCGTTCACGAAATCGTCGGCAAGCGACTCGACATCTGGGATTTGCCGTATCCACGCGAGCAACTCGGCCGCGAAGAATAGGGTTCACGCCAGTCAACGTGGAGTGGCTGGATAGTCAGAAGCCGCCCTGACCACTGACTTGTTCTTGTTCTTCTTCGGGAATGAACGGGCCGAACGCGGCGGTCTTGCGCGATATCGTCGCCGCGCGCACCGCATACGAAAAAAGCACCGCGAGCGGCGACTGGGTGAGGACGAGCGCCCCGGACAGGAGGATGTAATAGAGCGTCGGGTCGAGCGTCGCGGTCGTCACGTCCCGGTAGGTCAGTATCGTGACGCCGGCGACAATCGTTGCGATGATACCCGTATAGACGGTCATGCGCGAGAGCTGTGAGAGTTCGCGCTGGAGATACACCGTTTTGAAGTACTGGCGCGTGGTGTCGATTTCCTTCAACAGTTCCTGTATCTCAGAGAGTGCTGTTTCTGTGGGTTCCGTCAAGGAGTCGGCGTAGGCGGCTTGGAGACGGCGCGCGGTGTAGAACTGGCGCGAATCGTTGTAATCGAGGATGAAAAGCAGTACCGAAAACCCATTGGCACCCTCCACTTCGTCGCGTATTCGGCTCGTCTGCCCTTCGAGGTCGGTCGTGTACTCGCCGATTTCGTCCGTGAGCTGTTCGTCCTCACAGTCAGAAGCAGCGCCGTCGAGTTCGGCTGCGCGCTCGCCCAACGCGGTCAAGAGACCGGCGAAGAACTCACCGGGTTGGACCGGAGTCACGTCCGTCCCGGTCATCTCTCCGACGATTTCACGGAAGTCGAGTATCTGTTCGAGTCTATCATAGAGGTCACCCACGGACCCGAACTGTTCGGAGAGGACGAGTTGATTGACCGCGAGGACGATGGTGACGAGACTCAACAGTCCGTTCACCAGCCCGTTGAGCAGCCACATCAGTCGATTTCCCGGCAGGAAGAAGATATTGAGCGAGCCGAGGAGAAAGTAGATGACGAACGCCACGCCCAACAGACTAGCCATGACGGCGAGGCGGTCTCCCCCATAGACGAACCACCACACGAATCGAGTATTTCCGAGATATTGGCGAATATCTTCTATTTGAGCCACACTCCTCGATAACAGGGTGAACGCAAAGGGTTGTTGGAAGCGGAACCGTTCCACCGGCTCGATAGCCCAACACGGAGAGATGGCAACCGCCGCTCTCACTATCCTCATGACTTTCAGCCGGTAGGTGTGGGGACCATCACCACAGCCCTTAACCCCATCTATTCCAGAGGGTTGGGTATGGCCGTCGAAGACGAGTACTACGACCCGCCCGAATTCGAGACGTCAGTGGATGCGCTCGGCCACGACCACGCAGACGCCGCCGAGTATCGAGCGCTCGCAGGCGACTTGCGCGAGTCCGTCCGCGGCGAGGTACAGTTCGACGAGTACGCCCAAGTCCTCTATGCCACAGACGGGAGCATCTATCAGGCCAGACCCGCAGGAGTGGTCTGTCCGCGCGACATCGAGGACGTTCGGGCGGCGGTGCGCGTCGCCGCAGCACACGACACACCGATTCTTCCGCGCGGCGCAGGCTCCTCGCTCGCCGGACAAGCAGTGGGACCGGGCTGTGTGGTGCTCGATACGACCCGGCACATGGATTCGATTCTCGATGCCGACCCCGACACTCAGCAGGCGACCGTCCAGCCCGGCGTCGTCCAAGACCATCTCGATAGCTACCTCGAACAATGGAACCTCAAATTCGCGCCCGACCCCGCCTCCTCGAATCGCGCGACCATCGGCGGCGGCATTGGGAACAACAGTACAGGCGCACACTCGGTGCGCTACGGCATTACGGACGCTTACACCGAGGAACTCCGTATCGTTCTCGCCGACGGTTCGTTGATTCACACCAGAGAAGTCGTCCTCGATAGTCCCGAGTGGGACTCCCTCGTTGGAAACGACGACCTCGAAGCAAACCTCTACCAAACAGTCAGGAAACTGGTCGAGGACAATCAAGAAGAAATCGACGACCGCTATCCGACGCTGAAACGTTCGGTTTCTGGGTACAACCTCCACAAAGTCATCTACGAGAACGACGACGGTGAGGAAGTCATCAACCTCTCGAAGTTGTTCGTGGGGTCTGAAGGCACCCTCGGGGTTATCGTGGAAGCCACCCTCGACCTTGTGAGCAAACCCGACGAAACGGCGCTTTCGCTCTACTGTTTCGATGACCTCGTGGATGCGATGAAAGCCGTCCCCGAAGCGCTCGATTTCGAGGTGAGCGCCGTCGAGTTGATGGACGACGAGGTCTTTCGACTCGCCAGCGAATCGACCGAGTTCTCTCAGTACGCAGAACCCATCCCCGAGGGAACGGCGGCGGCGCTGATGCTCGAATTCGATTCCGAACAGTGTGATGACTTCGAGGCTGCCATCGAGGAGACGAACGACTTCTTCGTCGAGGAGGGAAGCGCGTTCGACGTTCTGGAAGCATACACCGAAGAAGACCAAGGTAAACTCTGGAAACTCAGAAAGGCCGCGATTCCACTCCTGATGAGCTTAGAGGGCGACCCGAAACCCTACCCGTTCATTGAGGATGCAACTGTGCCCCCCGAAGAACTCGCTGAGTATGTTGGGGAGTTCGAGGAAGTCTTAGCAGACCACGGCACTTCGGCGGCGTACTTCGCCCATGCTGGGAGCGGAACGCTCCACATCCGGCCCATCCTCAATCTCAAAGAGGGCGAA
>DASSKS010000450.1:0-3134 GCA_035690245.1 Halococcus sp.
GCAATCGGGTCATCGCGGAGCAATTCCCGGAACACTAGCTGGTCACGCCACGTCTCATTCTCACGGGGTCTAAGATGGAGGTAGACTGAATACTCATCAGTAGTTCGCATGAGACCGACCCAATCCTGCTGATCGTGCTTCAGTTCGTATCCGTCCATGACAAGCACGTCTGCCGTCGCCCGTGCTGCGTCGTACCCTTCAAACACCGCGAGAACGTCTAGTACGGGTTTGGCTGCGAGGTCAGGGACAGCAGTGCTTCCGATATGGAAAACACCGAGGGGATTATCCGGCGTAACGGCTAATAATCGGTCGCGCTCACGCTCGAATCGGTCAACCCATATCGGTTGATGGGGTTCGAGTTTGATATTGGTCATTGTACTGGCTACTCGAACTATATTGAAATATCTTTTCTCGGTTCAATACTACTTTCGAAACACAGCTTCCGCCCGCCACATAACTTCCCGCACTGCTACGCCTGTCTCGGCGGCGACCACCTTCGCGTCGTCGTACTCGGCGCTCACGTCGTAGACCTCACCATCAGAATCGCTGGCGATTTTCACCGTAACCGCATACCCAGTATCCCCGATTTCGATTTCAGCAGTCTCGAACTCTCGATTGGCAATCCAACGGTGGCGCGCGCCCGTCTCGCGCACGCCAAGAGTCCCTGTCTCGACGGCGAGTTTCCGGGCCACTCGCTGGGCGTCTTCAGGTTTGACGATGACTGTCACCAGATGGCCGGGCCGGGATTTCTTCATCGTGGTCGGAATCACCGACACGTCGCGCGCACCGGCGGCTTTTAGGCTTTCGTGGAGCCCACCGAGCACTTCGGGCGAGGCATCGTCGAGGTTGGTTTCGAGCACCCGGATTTCGTCCTCGGTAAGGCTACCGCGTGAGTCCCCGACGAGCACGCGAAGCACGTTCGGGTGCTCTGGAAAGTCGTAATCACCCGCGCCGTAGCCCGGTTTCGAGAGTTGAAGCGAGGGAAGCCGCTCGACACCCTCGGTAAAGTGAGCGAGAATCGCCGCGCCCGTCGGGGTCAGCAACTCGGACTCGACTGGCCCGCCCCGGAGTGACCAGTCTGCGCGTTCTGCGATTTCGAGGACGGCAGGAGTCGGCACGGGATAGGTGCCGTGGCTCATCTCGATTTCGCCGTCGCCGGTTGCGAGCGGTGTCGTCACGACACGCTCCACGCCGAGGTCAGAGAGCAACAGCGCCGCGCCGGTGATGTCTGCAATAGCATCGTCCGCGCCGACTTCGTGGAAATGCGTCGCTTCGAGGTCGGTTCCGTGGACCGCCGCCTCGGCCTCACCGAGGATCTCGAATATCGCTTTCGCGTCGGCTGTGACTGATTCGGGAAGGCTCATTGATTCTACGATTTCGATGACTTCGAAATAGGTTCGTGAGGGACCACCACCCTCGGCGTGTTCGTGGTCGTGAGACTCGTCGTGGTCATGTGTGTGGCTGTCGTCCTCGTCGTCACTATCGAGAAGGACATCGACCGTCGTCGCACTAATGCCGTTTTTGACCGTGCTATCGACTGCATACCGAACGTCGAGAGCACCCTCGACTGGTTTCAATACTGTCGGGTCCGCGCCAGCGGCGAGAAGCGCCCCACAGACCATATCGCCGCTTGCACCCATCCGCCCGTCGAAAGCCAGCGTTCGCATACTCGAAAAGAGAGCGGTGAAGCGAAAAGCCGTCCGGTCGTCTCGGTGACTGTGGCCCGACCGAGCAGGCAAAAGGCATAACTCCGCCAATACCCGAGAGACAGTATCCACATCGTCCCGCTATGAACGAAGTTCAACTGGAAGTGGCGAAGGCATACCCGAACGACTCGGGCCGTGGCATCGCCCGCTTAGACCCCGACACGCTGTTGCATCTCAAACTCTCGCCCGGCGACATCATCGAAATCGAGGGCGGCGATACGACCGCCGCGAAAGTCTGGCGCGCAGACAGACAGGACTGGAACACCGATACGGTTCGTATCGACGGTTTCACCAGACAGAACGCCGACGTGAGCATCGGTGAGCGCGTCGAGATTCGCAAAGCCGAACCCGAAAAAGCCGATAAATTGGTTCTCGCTCCACCCGAGGAAGCATCGGTCCAATTCGGCTCTGATGCCGCCGGGATGGTCAAACGACAGATTCTGAAGCGTCCGGTGGTCGAACGCGACATCGTGCCCGTGATGAGTTCGACTAATCACCCATTTATGCGCTCGCCCGGACAGGCGATTCCGCTGATTGCGGTCGAAACCCAGCCAGCAAGCGTTGCGCTCGTCACCGAGGACACGGAGGTCGAGTTGCGCGAAGAACCCATCTCGGGATTCGAGAAAACTGGAGGTGGTATCACCTACGAGGACATCGGCGGTCTCGGCAAGGAAATCCAGCGCGTGCGCGAGATGGTCGAACTGCCGATGAAACACCCCCAGATATTCCAGAAATTGGGTATCGAACCACCCCAAGGAGTGCTCTTACACGGGCCACCTGGAACCGGGAAAACGCTGCTGGCGAAGGCGGTCGCAAACGAGACGTCTGCGAGTTTCTTCTCGATTGCTGGACCTGAAATCATCTCGAAATACTACGGCGAAAGCGAACAGCAACTCAGGGAAATCTTCGAGGACGCCACCGAGGAAGCGCCCGCCATCATCTTCATCGACGAACTCGATTCGATTGCGCCGAAACGCGAGGACGTAACCGGTGAGGTCGAACGCCGGGTGGTCGCCCAACTCCTGACGATGATGGACGGGCTGGAGAGTCGCGGACAGGTCATCGTCATCGCCGCCACCAACCGAGTCGATTCGGTCGATCCAGCCCTCCGCCGCCCCGGACGCTTCGACCGCGAAATCGAGATTGGAGTACCCGACGAACGCGGGCGCGAGGAAATTCTCCAGATTCACACGCGCGGAATGCCGCTTTCTGACGACGTGAACCTCTCACACCTCGCCGACGAAACCCACGGTTTCGTGGGGGCTGATATCGAGAGTCTGACGAAAGAATCGGCGATGAAAGCCCTCAGACGGTATCTCCCCGAAATCGACCTCGATAGAGAGGATATTCCGCCGAGTCTCATCGACCGGATGATAATCAAACGCGAGGACTTCAACGGCGCACTCTCTGAGGTGGACCCGAGTGCGA
>DASSKS010000451.1:0-2317 GCA_035690245.1 Halococcus sp.
GACTCGCGGGCGAGGGGACCGCTAGCGATGTCTTCGATGCGATTCGAGACGCCTACGCGGCGGCGGGCCATCCCGGTGAGTGGCGCAAACACCATCAGGGCGGCGCGACCGGCTTTGCAGGTCGAGAATGGACGGCGACGCCGACGAACACCAAAAAAATTCTGATGCCGATGGCGTATGCGTGGAATCCAACCGTGGAGGGCGCAAAGAGTGAAGATACCGTTCTCGTGAGTGAGGACGGCTTCGAAACGCTGACGACGACGGGCGAGTGGCCCGCTCGGGAAATCGAAGTCGATGGCTGTACACTTCTGCGCCACGAAATCGGCACGTGATTCGTCAATTGTCGAATATCGGTTTCGGATAGCTTTTTATCCCGTCCGACGAGAGCAACGGCATGGGACTCGATGAAGATTCACTCGACTATCACAGCAGAGAGCCACACGGAAAAATCGAGATTTCGACCACGAAGCCGACCAACACCCAGCGCGACCTGAGTCTCGCGTACTCGCCGGGTGTTGCCGCGCCGTGTATGGCGATTCACGACGACCCGAACGACGCCTACACCTACACCGCAAAGGGCAACATGGTGGGCGTGGTCTCGAATGGCTCTGCCGTGCTCGGATTAGGGAATATCGGCGCACAGGCCTCGAAACCCGTCATGGAGGGCAAAGGCGTGCTGTTCAAACGCTTTGCCGATATCGATGTCTTCGACATCGAACTCGACGAGGAAGACCCCAAAGAAATCATTCGGACAGTGACGGCGATGGAACCCACCTTCGGCGGAATCAATCTCGAAGATATCAGCGCGCCCGAGTGCTTCGAAATCGAAGAAACACTCAGAGAGGAGATGTCCATCCCCGTCTTTCACGACGACCAACACGGCACCGCAATCATCAGCGGGGCCGCCCTCCTCAACGCGATTGACCTCGTGGAAAAGGACATAGAAGACGTACAAATCGTGTTCTCGGGGGCGGGCGCGAGCGCGATTGCGAGCGCGCGATTTTATCTCTCACTCGGAGTGCGGGAAGAAAATATCATTATGTGCGATTCCTCTGGCGTCATCACCGAAGAGCGCGCCCAACACGGCGACGTCAACGAGTTCAAAACCGAGTTCGCCCGCGACATCCCCGAAGGCGACTTGGCAGACGTGATGGAGGGCGCAGATGTCTTCGTCGGGCTTTCGGTCGCGGGCATCGTCTCACAGGAGATGGTGCGTTCGATGGCAGACAATCCAATCGTCTTTGCGATGGCGAACCCCGACCCTGAAATCGGCTACGAGGAGGCAAAGGAGGCGCGCGACGATACGGTGATAATGGCGACTGGGCGCTCTGACTACCCCAACATGGTCAACAACGTCCTTGGATTCCCGTTCATCTTCCGGGGGGCGCTCGACGTGCGCGCAACGGACATCAACGAGGAGATGAAAGTCGCCGCCGCCGAGGCGCTTGCAGACCTCGCCCGGCAGGACGTTCCCGATGCGGTGGTGAAGGCCTACGGCGACCAGCCACTCCAGTTCGGTCCCGAGTACATCATCCCCAAACCTGTTGACCCGAGAGTCCTCTTCGAGGTGACGCCGGCGGTGGCGGAGGCGGCCATCGAGAGCGGTGCGGCCCGGTCAGAACTCGATGTGGATGAGTACACAGAAGAACTCGAAGCCCGACTCGGCAAGTCGCGCGAGTTGATGCGCGTCGTGCTCAACAAGGCCGCATCCGACCCCAAGCGCGTGGTACTCGCAGAAGGCGACGACGAGAAGATGATTCGTGCGGCCCACCAGATAGAAGAACAGGGAATTGCAGACCCCATACTCATTGGCGACCACGAGCAGGTCTGGGAGTCGATGGACGACCTCGGACTCGATTTCGACCCCGAGATAATCGACCCCGCAGAGGAGAACTTAGAACCCTACGCAGACCGGATTTACGAACTCCGCAAACGAAAGGGTGTTACCCGGACGGAGGCAGAGGACCTCGCTCGTGACGAGAACTACCTTGGTAGTGTGATGGTCGAGATGGGTGATGCAGACGCCATGCTCACGGGATTGATGCACGATTATCCCTCGGCACTGCGCCCACCGTTACAAGTCGTCGGCACCGCAGACGACGCCAATTATGCTGCCGGTGTCTATCTGCTCGCGTTCAAAAACCGGGTGATTTTCTGTGCCGATGCGACGGTGAATCAAGACCCCGACGCGGACGTGCTCGCCGAAGTCACGCGCCACACCGCCGAGTTGGCTCGCCGGTTCAACGTCGAACCGCGCGCCGCCTTGCTCTCCTATTCGAACTTCGGGAGCGTCGACAATGAGGGGACCAGAAAGCCC
>DASSKS010000452.1:0-2350 GCA_035690245.1 Halococcus sp.
TTTCAGTCGCTCGATGCAGTGCGTACGGACGTGCTCGCGCTGCTGACTGGGCTTTCGATTCTCAGAATCATGGAGGCGGGCGTCTGGGCGGTCGGGTTTGCGCCCGCCCCGACATTTCTCACGTGGTATTTTGCGCTGCGGCGGCGGTACGTCGCTGCCGCAGTTGTGGGTGGTGCGGCGCTTTCATTTTTCGTGCTGACTGGTGATGCGGGCGTTGCGGTGGCGCTCGTCGGGGCGGTGGGTGCAGCCGGTGTGGTGGGCTTTGGCGAACTCGAACGGCATGGAGGGGGAGTGAAACAGGCAGAAACCCTTCTGGTGGTCCTCGCCGTGATGGTTGTCCTCGCTCCGCTCGTGAGCGTCGTTCCGAACGGCGCAGCCGACCCACTGGTTCCATCTGGTGGTGGCGGTCCGACGACCATCGAGGAGAGTCTGCTCGCATCCGACAACCACGTGCTGATTCAGGGGTCGATTTCGCTCTCACCGAAAGTGCGTTTCTCCGTCGAGAGCAGCGCTCCCGAATACTGGCGGGTGGCGGCCTACGACCGCTATACGGGACAGGGCTGGGTCAGAACTGGCGATACACGCCCGTATGAGGGGACGCTCTCCGGTCCGCCCGGCAACGCAACGACAGTCGAACAGACCTACGAGGCAGAGGCCCCGATAGAAATTATGCCGGTGGCGTGGAAACCGACTGCTCTCTCCGATGTGTCGGCGGACGTCGATGTGACCAATCTTGGTGGGATCCAGCCGGGAAGCCAGTTACAGCCGGGCGAGACCTATTCCGCAGAGAGCCAGCGTCCGCTCTGGACGCCAAACGAACTGCGCTCGGCGGGGCAGGACTACCCAGAAAGTGTCGAAAATCGTTATACACAACTGCCAGACAGCACGCCAGAGCGGGTGGCCAATGCGACGACACGACTCACCAGTAGGGCAGACAACCCATACGACAAAGCCCGAATCATCGAGGGGTGGCTCCAGCGCTCGAAAACCTACTCGCTTAACGTCAGCAGACCGAACGGAAATATCGCCGATTCCTTTCTCTTCGAGATGGACGAGGGCTACTGTACGTACTTTGCGACCACGATGGTGGTAATGCTTCGCACGCAGGGAATCCCGGCACGGTTCGTCACGGGCTATACGCCCGGCCAGCGCGTCGCCGAGAACAAGTGGGTGGTCCGCGGACTCGATAGTCATGCGTGGGTCGAGGTGTATTTCCCCGACGTGGGCTGGGTTCGCTTCGACCCGACACCGAGCGGCCCGCGGTCGTCCGTGGAGAACGCACAGCTCGAAACCGCCCGCGCAGCCAACGGGTCGAGCGTCGAGTCGGGTGTCGATACCAACGCATCGGCGAACGGTACGTGGACTCCCACACCGACACCGACGCCGGTCGGCGCGAGTCAAGACGCACCAGAATCGACCACCGGTCGCCTCGACCCCGGCAATCAGCGCCAACGCCTCAGACGCGCCGTCGAGAACGGGCCGAACGCCCCGAACACGCCGGTGACGCCGCTTCCACAGATTCCGGCAGGCCAATCGAGCACGACAGAACCGCCGACCGGTGGAGACGCGCCCGGCCTGCCGGAACTGCCGTCGCCATCGCGCGAGCAGTGGGCTTTCTCGCTCGTTGCGCTGGCCGGTCTCGTGGCCGGGGCACACAGAAGCGGCGCGACCGAGCGCGCCTACCGCGAACTCTGGGTGCGATACCAACCGCATGGGCCGGCGACCGAAGAAACAGAACGCGCGTTCGCCCGCCTCGAATACCTGCTCGCGCGCGAGCACCGCCCCCGACGAGCGGGCGAAACCCCGAAGCAGTATCTCGCCACTATCGGTGCCGACGAGCGCGCCGTCCGTATCGGAGAACTCTACGAGCGCGCCCATTATGGGGGTTCGGTGACTCGTGCAGAGGCGAACGAAGCGAGCGCGCTGGTCGATGAACTCCTCTCTGAACGCACGCCACTGCTCGGTCGATTCCGGCGGTGAAAGCGGCGGGGTCCCGACAGTATTTAATAGGGCGAGAACCTATCCTCCAGTGTAATGTCGGAAGTCTGCTCGACGTGCGGCCTGCCACAGGAACTCTGCGTCTGCGAAGACGTGGCCAGAGAATCCCAGCAGATCACCATCCGCATCGACGAGCGCCGCTACGGAAAAGAGGTAACGATTGTCGAAGGGTTCGACCCACAGGACGTGGACATGAGCAGTCTCTCGTCTGACCTGAAATCGAAATTCGCCTGCGGAGGGACTATCGAGGACGACTCGATAGAACTTCAGGGGAATCACACGGGTCGTATCGAGGAGTTCCTCAGAGACAAGGGCTATAACGTGGCCTAAACACCCACCTTTTTTAACGGGG
>DASSKS010000453.1:0-2730 GCA_035690245.1 Halococcus sp.
GGAGTATCTGGGCAACGGCTACGCGCGCGCGCTGCTGCGGGCTGTCGTCGCCATGCAGTTTCGCCACCCCGAGACCGAGCGGGTAATCGCCGAACCCGACGCCCGAAACGAGCGCGCCATCGGTGTCTTCGAGCGATGTGGATTCAGGCCGCGAACGGAGTTCCGCTTCGATGAGGCCGAGAAAGACGCCCTCCTGCTGGTCTGCGAGCACGAGCGGTTCGAAGCAGACGTGCTCACCGACACACGGGGTGGGCGTCGATGACTGACACAACGGTACACGACGTCGTCGGTATCGGAATCGGCCCGTTCAATCTCGGTCTCGCGGCCATGCTGGACGATGTTCGGGAGAACATCGATGCCTTGTTCCTCGAACGCGATGCCGAATTTCACTGGCACGAAGGGATGCTCCTCGACGGAACGAGCCTCGAAGTGCCGTTCCTCGCTGACCTCGTGACGCTTGCGGACCCGACGAATCCTTACAGCTATCTGAATTACCTGCGAGAGACGGGGCGCATCTACCAGTTCTACTTCTACGAGACCTTCCAGATACCGCGCCGCGAGTACAACGACTACCTCCAGTGGGTCGCCGAGAATCTCGACAGTTGTCGGTTCAGCCGTGAAGTCACCGACGTTCGTTGGGACGGTGAACGCGGACACTACGTCGTCGTCGCTCGCCACCCGGAGACCGAAACGGAGTTCGAGTACCGCAGCGAGGATCTCGCGCTCGGAATCGGTTCCCGGCCGCAGATTCCAGACCACCTTCGTGCCCACTCCGAGGACGATGTCTTCCACACCGCACGGTACCGCTACAACCGCGAGCGAGTGCTGGAGGCGGATTCGATTACTGTCGTCGGGTCGGGCCAGAGCGCCGCCGAAGTGTTTCAAGACCTGCTCGACCGTCAGTCGAACGAAGAATATCGCCTCGACTGGCTGACGCGCTCGGATGGGTTCTTCCCGATGGAATACTCGAAACTGGGACTCCAGCACTTCACTCCCGAATACGAGCAGTACGTCTATGACCTCTCCCGAGAAACCAAGGACGAACTCATCCCGAACCAGGACCTGCTCTACAAGGGCGTCGATCCGGACACGAGCGCCGAAATCTATGACTTGCTCTATCGGCGTTCTATCGGCGATTCCGAACCTGACGTCAGCCTGTTCGCCATGACCGAGGTGGAGGAAATCGAGCCGATGGGCGACGGCTACGCGCTCGACTGTCACCAGTGGCAGGCCGAGGAGTCGTTCGTCCACGAGAGCGATATCGTCATCCTCGGTACGGGTTACGAACGGCCTATCCCGGGCTTCCTCGAACCGCTCGAAGACGTCATCAACTGGGACGACAGGGGTCGTTTCGAGGTGACCGAAGACCATCGCCTCGCTGTCGAGATGGGTGGCGATGTCTTCCTCCAGAATGCCGAACTTCATACTCACGGCGTCGGTGTCCCCGACCTCGGACTCGGCTGTTATCGCAACACGAAGTTCGTCAATCGACTCGTCGGCCGCGAGGCCTATCCCGAGGACACCGACACCGTCTACCAGGACTTCTCGCTCGAACAGTTCGTCGAACACGCGCCCGGTGCCTCCCGTGCTGACGGGAGCGAATCACCTCCGCCGACACAGAACGACTAATCATGAACCCAAACGATACCACGCTGCAGAACGCACTGGATACTGATGTATGGGAGACTGTCGAACGCCGTCTCCTCACGAAGATGCTCGAAGAGTTCACCTATGAAGAAATCATCTCGCCACGGAAGAACGAACCCGGTGATGACCGCGCAATCTACCGTTTCGACCTCGGGAACGCCAGCTATCGCTTCGCGGCCGCCGAGCGGTTGATGGACAGCCTTCATGTGTATAGCGACACCATCGAACGTCGCACAAACGGGACGTGGGAAGACCTCGGTGATCCGCTCCGTCTTCTCCGCGACCTCGGTAAGACCACGAACCTCGACGGGCTTACCGAGGGGAATCTCGTCCGTGAGTACAAACGGACGCTCCTCGCCGATGCCCACATCGAGGCGCGTAAGCAAGGACGCGAAGGCTTCGACCCCACGAACCTCGACTACGCCCACCTCGAAGGCGAGATGGCGGGCCACCCCTGGATCACCTACAACAAGGGACGACTCGGATGGGGATACGACGATTACAAAGAATACGCACCCGAGCGTAAGGAACCTGTAACGCTCTCGTGGGCCGCCGTCAGCAAAGAGAACGCGACGTTCGTGGGGACAGAAGACGTCACCCACGACTCGCTCGTCCAGCGCGAACTCGGTGATCACTACGATGGATTTCGTGACCGCCTCGCCTCTCAAGAGCTTGACCCGGACGCTTACTACTTCGTCCCAGTCCACGACTGGCAATGGGAGAACAGTATCGTCCCCCTGTTCTCCGACCATATCGCCGCTGACGAGGTCGTCCCGCTCGGTGAGGGCCCGGACAAGTACCTCCCACAACAGTCGGTTCGCACGTTCGTCAACATCGATGACGACGAGAAACACCACGTGAAAGTACCCATGCGGATTCTCAACACGCTCGTCTGGCGCGGGCTGCCGGGTGAGCGGACGGAACTCGCACCGACAGTCACCGAGTATATCAAAGGAATTTACGAACGAGACGACTTCCTCCAGAACCAAAACCTCGTCCTTCCGGGAGAGATTGCAGGCATCAACTACGACCACTCGGACTTCGCCGACATCGATGACTCACCCTACCAGTACCACGAGTTGC
>DASSKS010000454.1:0-3578 GCA_035690245.1 Halococcus sp.
GGTGATAACAGTTCCGGGCAGTACTGTCACGGTGTTCACATCGACTGGAACAACTGTCGGGACTGCGAACACAGAACTACCGGGCGCGATAGCGCGCAACGCCATCTACCATGTCGGACTCGATTCGACCAGCGGCTTCGAGATGGGTGAGTGCAGCGACTACTTCGGGCAGGATGTAGGTGCTGTCGTCGTCGCCTGCTCGCGCTCCGGCGATTTCGGCGGCGTGGTGTTCGTCATCGAGTCGCTCGACTGTGCGGGTAAGCATCCGGTCCAAACTCCTCCGGTCACGCTCGATAACAGCGTCGAAGTCGGTATGGATGGGTCCATGACCGGGGTAAACACGGTCGGGGTCGAGGGCTGCGAGGCGGTCAAGTCCAGCGTAAAACTCCTCGATGGCGTTCTCGACGCCACGGTCGAGACCAGTATGGAGAGTGACGGGTCTGAACGGTTCGATGGCCATGTCGCCCGCGAGGAGCGCGTGTTCGTCGCCCAGTTCGACCGAAAAACAGCAGTGGTCTGCCTGATGGCCGGGCGTGTGAATCACCGAAACTGGTGTTCCGCCGATGTCGTACGTTTTCTCGTCCTCGACCCACACATCGACTGCGCTTGGCGGAAGGAGGTCGCGGTTGCGCTCTAAGGACTCGACGGCCATTTCGACCGCGTTTTCGAGTTCGTCGCCCGAGAGACCGGCGACACTCGCGTTTTCGCGTACTGCCCTTTCGAGGTCGTCCGCATCGCGCGCGAATCGTTCTTTCACTCCGGCAGGCGCATAGACGGTCGGGTCAGCAGTTTCGACGACGGTTTTGACCTGTCCGATGTGGTCTATGTGTGGGTGAGTGACGACGAGATGTGTGATAGCACTGAGGTCGTATTCGAGGTCCGTGAGCGTCTCGCGGAGGCGGGTTTCACAGTCGGAACCCGGCATTCCACAATCGACGAGCGTCGGTTCGTCGCAGTCGATGAGAAAACTCCCAACGTGGCCGGGTGGCCACTCGACGCCGAACTCAATGCGATGGACGGGCACCGCCGTCTCGTGTTGGACCATTACTTCCGAAAATCGTGTGGCGCGAATAAGCATGACGCCACTGATGCGAGACTGTCTTATCGAGAATTTATATTTAGCGGGTAGTTACTCTGCGCTGATTTCGCTCCACGGGATACGAAAGGACGAAATTCAGTTGACATTCCGAGGTGACGAAGCCGTCTCGTAACAAGGAAAAAAGTGGGTTCCTAGCGGCGTTTCATGAACGAGGAAATACGGCCTGTGAGTCCGGTATCCTCGCCGAGTTTGAGGTAATAGGCGGCCCCGCCGTCTTCGTAGTAGTTGTCGATACGGCGCTGTTTCTCGAAGCCGATGTGTTCATAAAAGCCGATAGCGTCCTCGTTGGTGGCGCGAGCATGACACGTCACGGTATCGTATTCGTCGGCGACGGTGGCCATGAGTTGCTGGCCGAATCCCTCGCCCCGATGAGCGAAATCGACCGCCAAAAAGAGCACGTAGCCGTCGCGTCTGACCGCCGCAAACCCGCACAACCCCTCCGAGTCGTCTTTGTGTCCAATGAACAGCAGGTGGACGGTCGCCCGACGGTAGGCATCGACGAAAAAACCGCGGCGCTGTTTGAGCACGCCTTCCTCGTGGTGGATGCGCTCTTTCAGGTTCCATGCAGTATCGACGTGCTCGTCGCTGCCCGGCTCGATGACGCGCCTCGTGACATCGACACTCACTGCCAACCTGTATCAGGTGCGTGAATATAACTCCACCGCACGAATGCAAACACTTTCGGAGCGGTCGGTCCGAAATGGAGTGGCTAGTCACGAGAGCCGATAGTTCCCATGAGATTCGAACTCCGCGAGCATACAGCCGACATCGCCGTTGCCGCCGAGGGAAAAACCCTCGGAGACGCCTTTGCTGGGGTTGCAAATGGGCTGGCGGCGGCGATGTGCGATGAGATTCCCGAGATGGGCGAGCGATTCGACCTCGGAGTGACAGCCGAAAACCGAGAGGCGCTCTGCTATGAGTATCTCGCAAACCTCATCTATCAACGCGATATTCGAGGTGTGCTTCCAGTGGAGAACCGAGCGACGATTCGGCGTGTGAATGACGACTGGCACCTTGACGCGAGCGCACGCGGTGTTCCGCTTTCTGCGCTCGATGCACGGGAGGTGAAGGCCGTGACGTACTCTGAGATGCAGATTAGCGAGGTCGAGGATGGCTGGCAAGTGTACGTGGTTTTCGACGTATAGACGAAACCTATTCCGGGGGTGCAAGAGTAGGGCAGGTATGGACACCTACGAGGCAGACGGCATTACGCTCGAACGAGTAGGCGAATACGTCTGGGAAATCCCTCAAGAAGGGGAGATGAACGCGCCGGCGCGCGTACTCGCCAGTGAATCGCTGCTTGAGGAGATTTCTGATGATATGACGCTCCAGCAGTTGAAGAATTCGACCCATCTTCCCGGTGTGGAAAAACACGCGATCTGTATGCCCGACGGCCATCAGGGCTATGGATTTCCGGTGGGCGGCGTTGCCGGTATCGACGCCGAGGATGGATGTATTTCCCCCGGAGCCGTCGGCTTCGACATCAACTGTGGTGTGAGAATGATGACGACGAATCTGGCTTACGAGGACATCGAGGGTCACGAGGAGGAACTGGTCGAATCGCTGTTTGCGAACATCCCGTCTGGTTTGGGTGGCGGCGGAATCGTCGAATCGGGTGTCGAAACCGTCGAAGAAATCTTGGCACGCGGTGTGGACTGGGCACTCGAAGCAGGGTATGCCATAGAAGACGACCTCGCACACTGTGAGGACGAGGGCCGCCGCCCGGACGCAGACCCCGAGATGGTCTCACAGAAGGCAAAAGACCGCGGGAAAAATCAGATCGGGAGTTTGGGGAGCGGTAATCACTTCCTCGAAGTCCAGCGCGTGACCGATGTCTTCAGGCAAGATGTTGCGGATGCTTACGGACTCACCGAAGACCAAATCGTGGTGCTCATCCACTGCGGTTCGCGGGGGTTGGGTCACCAAGTATGTACCGAGTACACCCGCGAAGTCGAACAGGCCCACCCCGGACTGCTGGAGCAACTCCCCGATAAGGAACTCGCCGCCGCACCCGCGGGAAGCCAACTCGCAGCGGAGTACTACGGCGCGATGTGTGCCGCCATCAACTACGCATGGGTCAATCGCCAACTCATCATGCACCGTACTCGACGGGTATTCGAGCGGGTGTTCGAGCGCGACTGGGAAGACATGGAGATGAATCTCCTCTATGATGTCGCACACAACATCGCCAAAAAGGAGGTTCACGACGTGGATGGTGAGGAGAAAGAACTCTACGTCCACCGAAAGGGCGCGACGCGGGCGTTCCCCGCCGGACGGCAGGAGGTGCCGAGCGCGTACCGCGACGTGGGTCAGCCAGTCATCATTCCGGGGAGCATGGGTGCCGGTTCGTACGTCCTTCGCGGGGGCGAGAAATCGCTCTCGACCACCTTTGGCTCGACTGCTCACGGTGCAGGCCGGGTAATGAGTCGCACACAGGCCAAAAACGAGTTCTGGGGCGAAGACGTTCAGGACGAGTTGC
>DASSKS010000455.1:0-7375 GCA_035690245.1 Halococcus sp.
ACCGCACGAATCGACAGAATCTATGTAATGGAATATAATTTATGATGCCGAGCATAAGCATTCCTTCGTGCTCAAACCCCATTTCTAGCAGATTGTGGACGTTCTCAAAAGACGGGTCAGCCAACGATGGGACAGCCATGAACGAACTTCAGGGCCATGGCGTATAAAGTGAGTCGTCGAATGAGAATCTCTGGCTGATACGATTCACCTTCTGAAAGACCTCGTAGTAACTGAGAATACCGTTGTCTCGTGGAGTACGGCGTATCCTATCGCTGTACGGCTATTCAACGAAGCAGGCTATTCGGTCTTATAGACGCCGCGCACCTCGGCGATGTGATTGTCCTCCTCGTCCGTGACGGTCACATCGACAGTACCAACCGCACCACCCCCACGGACGACATCCGCCTCGGCATAGAGGTCACCGGTGCCCGCAGTCAGGTAGTCGATGCGCATATCGATAGTGGGAACTGGCTGGTCGGTGAGCGAGACGAGCGCCGCTCCGCCAACTGTGTCGGCGAGCGTGAACGCGACGCCGCCGTGGGCCATCAGATTTTCACTACTCCATGAGAGTTCCTCGCGCATCTCGATGTGGCCTTCGGCGTGGCCCTCGTCTGCTTCGGTGACTTCGATGCCGAGCAGGTCGGCAAACGGCATCCCCTCGAAGAACGCCTCGATGTCCATACCGGGTTCTCGGCGGACGGCCAATTAACTGTACTGGGATGGTACGACTGGTGACCGATAAAACGACTGCACGTCCGCCTCGTCCACATTGCTAAACTGGGTCATATAACCCAGTGATATACCATCGTACTACAAAAACGTTGTGCCGCCTGTGGTCTCCCCGCAAACCGCACGCAGGCGTCGGATTGTCAATCCAAAAGCCGTATTACGAGTCTCCTCGCACAACCCACGGATGGAATACGGTCTCGTCGTGCTGTGGTGGCTGGCCTATGTTGGACTCGGGCTGTTCGGCCTGCCGGTCGCCGCGCGACTCTGCTCGTCGCTTCCGGGGCGCGGTGCGGGCTTTTCGCTCGCGTTTTCGTGTGCGATTGTCACGCTCGTGGCCTTTTGGGTGGGGTATCTCGCGCTCGGCTGGGTGGCGTTGCTTTCTGGTCTCGCGGTGCTTGCGGCCTGTGCGGTGCTCTCGGTGCGTGCCGGAGTCGATATCGACCGGCGAGCAGCCACAGAAGCCCTCGTCGTGTTCACCGTCGTATATATCGGCGTGCTCGTCGTTCGCTCGGTTGACCCCGGAATCACCCCTCATGGCGAGAAGTTCCTCGATTTCGGTCTCATGGTCTCGCTGTACCGAGGGGCGAGTCTCCCACCCGAGGACTTCTGGTTTGCGGGCAAATCGCTCATCTACTACTACGGCGGGCATTTCCTCGCGTCGCTACTGACGCGACTCACCGGAACACACCCGTGGTACGGCTTCAACCTCGCGATGGCGGGTTTTTATGGAATGCTCGCAAGCGGAGTCTACGAACTCGCGGGCACCGTTGCTACCGGACGCCACTGGTCCACAGAAAGCGAACATAGCCACACCCGGCTGATAGCAGGTGTGACGGCGCTTTTTTTCACGATGTGGGCGGGTACCCTCTCGGCGACGGTGCGGGTGGTGGTCGGTCGGCTTCCGGCGGTGATTCGTGAGACGGCGGCGCGGGCAGTTGCGTCGGTCCACTGGTCATTTTACTCAGCAGAAGGGTTTCTCACACCCATTCCCACACACGACTATCACTACAAAGTCGCCGCCCGAATCATTCCTCCCGAGACACAGAACCCGTTTCCGCTGTTCGCCATTGTCAGAGGAGATATGCGCCCGTATGTGCTGAGTGCGCCGTTTCTCCTGTGTATTGCGGGGCTTTGTTATGCCTACTACCGCACGCCCGAGAGGGCGATTCGCCGTCGGCGCGCGCTCGTTTTCGGTGCCATCCCGGTCGTGGCCGGCTTTATGGCCATCGTCAACACGTGGAGCCTCGCGGTGGTGTTCGGAGTACTGTGGCTCACGCTTTCGTTTGCGCCCGCGAACCTGCGCTCGTTGCTCCCGCCGGGAACCCATTCGGATGTCGATTCGTTCGTGGGTGACTCACCCACGGACACGCCGAGGGGCGCGCTCGCGCGACTCCTCGGCGCAGTCCCGTTCACGGTCGTCGCGGGCGTCATCGGGGTGATTGTCGCGCTGCCGTTTTTCTTCGGTCCTGTTATGTCAGGACCAGAAACACCCATCATGCGGGTTGCAGCGGAGGCGCGAAGCCCGCTTGGCTCGCTGTTGCTCGTCCACGGAGCCTTCCTCGCGGTGATTGTCGCCTACTACCTCGGACACGCCCGCAAACAGTGGTCGGTTCCGTTCGCCGCCGCGCTGTTGCTCTGGTTCGTCGTGCTCGTGGTTTCAGTCCCGGCAACGCTCGCACCGCTTGCGCTGTTCGTTCCACTGGTCGTTTTTGGGGGAGTACTCCTCGTCACCGACCGAACGGGCTTCGAGGGCGTTTTGCTAGTTGCTGGACTCGGATTGGTGTTGCTCGCAGAACTCGTCTTCATTCAGGATGGAAATGGTCGATTCAACACCATCGTGAAGACGTATATGCCGACGTGGATATTCTGGGCGAGCGCCACGGGAATCGTGCTGCCGCCGCTCGTTCGCGGGCGGGGACCGTGGTCGTGGAGCCGTCGCCGCCAGCAGGTCGGTGCTGTGTTCGCCGTGGTTCTCATCCTCTCGACGGCGGTCTTCGGGGTCGTCGCCCTCCGTAGTCACTTCAACGACCCGCATCCAGAAGAACCGACGCTCGACGGACTGGCCGCCGCCGAACGGAACATTCCGGGACAGGTAGAAGCCATTCGCTGGCTGTATAATCGCACTGGCCGGCCGAACATCGTTTCGGCACCGGCCTTTCGCGTCTATCGCTGGAGCGCAAGCCCGGCGGCGAGTCTCACGGGCGTTCCCACGGTAGTCGGAGTCTCACACGAGGCCCAGTACCGCGGTCGGGAGGCGTATCTCAACCGAGTTCGGGCAGTGAACACCATCTATCTCGGCTCCGCCACACAGCGCATCGTCCTGCTCGATAGGTACAACGTCGAGTACATCTACGTCGGTCCCACAGAGTACGCCCGCTACGGCGGTATCCGTTCGTTCGCGCCGCTCCCCGGTGTGTCCGTCGCGTTTCGGGCCGGGAACGTGACGATTTTCGGTGTCAACCAAACCCGCCTGAACGCGAGTCGGCAGGTGTAGCCCTTAGATGAATTCACCCGACCTGATGGTCCGTTCTGCGTCACGGAGCGCCGCCTCGCGGTCGAATTCCTCTGTGATGGTTCGCAGTTCCTCTGTGGATGCCTCGCGGAGGTCACGGGCATAGTCAGTGATGTTCGGGAGCGCACGAACGAGGTTATCCACGACGGGGACGGCGGCGACCTGTGGCGAGCGAGACAGCGGATTGAGGTCGATGACGATTTCGGTTTTGCCCATCTCACCGAGTGCTTCGGCGCGGTCGCCGTCTTCGAGGGGGACCAATACCACGTCAGCCGCCGCGATGCCGTCAGCATCGACTTTCGCGCGTTCGTGGGAGAGACCGGGAATCCGGGCGTCTGCGGTCAGTCCCTTGAGTTTCTCGGCCCCGTGCTCGCGGAGGTGCTCTGCGATGGCGCTCATCCGTTCGTCCGTGCGATTGAACAGGTTGATTTCGATGGCTGCCCCAGTCACCGACGCCAGTTCCACGATTTCGTCGGGCGCGAGCGCGGCGACGTTGCCGTTGACCGAGAGCACGGGCGAGTCGGCGAGTAGCAAGTGGGCGGTGGCGGCGCGTTCGGCTGCTGCGGCACTTTCGATGGTTCGTTCGCCCAGTAGATAATCGAACGCCTCGCCGCGCCCTTCGGCGATGAGTCCCTGACGACTCGTGATTCCCTTCTCGACCCCGGCTTCGATGCGGTGGCGGGTACGAAGCGACTCGCTCCGTGGGTGGTCACCGGGAATCGCGCTGTCGCTCATATCCTCCGTGGGTGGGGAATCGTGAAAAACCGACCGCTATAAAACCGATTGTTACACCAGCCGTGCGCCTGTGGGGTCTATCTCACAAATTTCGGGGTCATAACCCGCGTCGGTGAGACCGCCTTCGAGTGCAAACACCGTCTCGCCGAGCATCGCCATCGCCGCCTCACCGCCCGTTTCCTCGACGGTTTCGATAGCCGTGTTCACTGGCGGGGTGAGCAGGTCGGCTTCGTGGGCGAACTCCCGTGAAAGTGCCATCATACGGGAAAGCGTCGGCGATTTCAGTAGTTCAGAAAGCGCCCGTTCGCCGGCCTGTGAGAGCGTCTCGACATCGCCACCGATGATTTCCTTCGTGGACCGTCCACCGAAGGAGACGTACTCGATGGGCGTTGGCGGGACGGGAATCCCGTCACCGACTCCATAGCCCGGTGCCCCCGGCTCCACTCTGAGAGACACCCCGCCGCGTGCCTGCGCGACGACATCGCCGAGACCGGTTCCGGCCTCGACTTCCGCGGCGTGGGCGATACCGACGAGTTCGTTTTCGGTGTGTGCGAGTTCGAACCGTGCGTTTGCCGCGAGCGCCGTTCCGAGTGCCGCCCCGCCGGAGACACCGAAGCCAGCACTCACCGGGAGGGGGGTCTCGATGACGACACGCGCGGTGACGCCGAGTGCGGAGAGCGTGTGCGTCACGGCGTCGAATTCGACTGTATCACCGTCGAGTTCGACTGCCGTCTCGTCTGCTGGATGGAGTTCGACTGTCACCCCATCGGAAAGCGAAAGGCCCGCACCCCGCGACCCCGCCTGTCGTGGGTCGTCGTGTGGGTGAACGCTGAAAAATCCGGTGACGTGGCCGGGGACGAACGCCTGCACGGGGTGTTGCGCGTCGTGCTCGTCTCGGCGACCGGCCGTCGTCATGGAGGGACGTAACCAGTGGCCGGTATAAATCCCGTCCGTTGTTCGCGTGGTTCGGAGAGTCCCGGCCGGTTTCCACTCGACTCCGATACCGGGCAAAAAATCGTTGGTCGGTGCGTTAGTCGTCCGCGGGGTGTGCGGTCCCCTCGTCGGTGGACCGGTCCTCGACTGTGACCTCTTCAGACTCGCCCTCCCGGTCGAAGTGGCCTTCACCGAGAGAGATCAGGACCGTCCCGATGAGGTCGAGCGGGAAGGTGACGAGTTTGACCATGCCGAGGATGCCGCCGATCATCGAGCCATACCAGTTGGTGCCCCTGTAACCGAAGACGCCACCGGTGAACTCGATCACCGAAAAGACCAGTACGACCACGCCGGCCACCGCGCCGACGGCTCCGCTGAGAGTGAATCCCGCGACAGTCAGGCTTCCTGTTGCGGTCCAGAACAACAGTGCGAGACCGAAAATCGCACCGATGACCCCCGAAAGCATCAACAAAAAGCCCCCGGCCTCGTAGGTCCGGTGGGTGAACGTCTGTGAGTACCCCTGTTCTCCGTTTGTGCTGCTCATGGTTTCTACCACCGAATGAACGGACGTACTGCGCCTACATAACAGTTTGCTTTTATAAACTATTCGTATGAAATCGGACAATCTCAGATATATAGATTTGTGGGCAAAACCCGCATCTGAGAAAGTCAGATCGGTATGACGACGTCAGTATTAAATAGACTACTATCCATAGTGATAGGTATGGCAGGCATCCCGCGACTCCACTTGCTGGACGACAACGACGAACGCCAACAGGCACATCCGATGGGGATTCGCTCGCTTCGAAAATCGGGCGGGTCGGCGGTCGTCACACTTCCACCAAAGGCCATCGAGTTTACCGACATGGAGTTCGGCGACGACCTCGTGGTTCATGCGACGAAGAACTCGATTACACTGACCAAATTCGATGACGAATAATTCAATTGACAAGGGTGCTCATAATCAAAGCAACGGTATGGACGGTGAAACTCCCGTTCCGACTCGTTGGGAGAGATAGTCAGAGATCTAGTGATACGCAGACGGGCTATTAAACAAGCAGCCGGTTACTCGACAGTGTGCTGTCCGCGGTTTTTGAGTGCGATTCCTTCGAGTCGATAGAGTTCGTGAGCAAGGTCGTTATCGTTGTTGAGCGTGTAATACTTGCTCTGGCCCATTTCCCGCGTTTCTTCGACTACGCCCATGTCCTCTAATTCGTTGATGTGGTCATAGACGGTGCTGCGCGCGACTCCTGCAAGCTGCGCGACGTAGCTGATGGTGATGTCCCGGCCACGCTCGGAGACGAACGCAGCGAGGATCTTCGTTCGTCCGGGGCTACCGAAGACATCCATGTACGGGTGGCCGTCTGCGAACGCGGCGTCAGCGTCGGGCGCTTGTGTTGCCATAGTCCTACTTACAACGACCAACAGATAAATATTCCGTTCGATACACCGAACCCGTAGCTTCAATACAACGCATTTATACAGAGATGGGTTATAGAGTAGGCTGGGTGAAGTCCCCACGTATGGATGACCAACAAATCCGAAATCGTATCGTGGAGAAAATGATTCGGAGCGGGCCTATCACGGGCGGGAACAAGATTACGATTGACACCGCTGTTAATCGTTACTTGCCCTCCCATGAACAGGGCCGCGGCAAGACACTCATCGATGAGATGCTGGCTGACCCACAGTCCCCAATCGAAGGGTACGGGGGCGGCGGGCGGCAAAACATCCGACTCGTTGGCGTCTCCGAGGCGGTTGCGTACCTGAAAGCGAACGGCGGCAACGTGCCATTCGGGTACGACTAACCTGCCGCCTTTTTCGCAGAGCGCGGAGAGTTATCGACATACTCTTTTACGGTGTTCGGGACCGCTTATCAGGTCATGAGTGAACTGTTCGGCGGACTCGGCTGCGGACATGATCACGACGGTTGGATAGAGGCAGCCGAATCTGTGAGATTCGTGGTGAATGCATTTCTGCCCGACGGTATCTATTGGCCGAAAGCTTTGAGCATGGTCGCCGTCAATGAGAACGAACCCAACCGTCCAACCGCGCAAGCCCAGTTGCCGGAGCGACAGGGCAGACAGATTCGACGCACTCCCGAGCAATGACTATCCATAGAAACGAAACCCGGATGAACAGCCGTCTCCCCGTGTGTGCAGCCGTGATGAGCATTCACGGGTACAGAGCGTCCCGTTCGTTTGCAGGGGAAAGACGATGAGTGATGGAGAGGGATCCTCGACGATGGAGCGCTCGACCGACCAAGCCGCCTCGGGCGCGCCCACGGCTGGATGGGCAGTCGGCGACCGCTTTTCGGGTGACGAGATATTCCATCGAATTCTCGCAAGCGCCGACGAGGAGATAGCCACCGGCACGAAGGAACTGATTTTCAGTGGACTCGCTGCCGGGTTCGCCATCACGATTACGTTCTTGGGACACGCAGCAGTAACTGAATATTTTCCCGAA
>DASSKS010000456.1:0-2410 GCA_035690245.1 Halococcus sp.
CGTTCGTCCAAATTGGGAACGACGGTGGCCTCTTCTCGGAACCAGTCAAACTCGACGACCGTCTTGAGATCGGTTCGAGCAAACGTGCCGACGTTGTCGTCGATTTCACCGACTACAAGGGTGAGACGTTGCTCCTCCACAACGACGCGCCAGCAATGTATCGTGGGGCGGCTGGTGAAGGTGTGAAGGATACTGAACCGCTTCCCAAGATCATGCTCGTAGACGTGAACGACTCGGGCGGCAAACAGGACGCCAGGCAACTCCCGAGTGAACTGACTCAGGTCCCGGAGATTCCCGTCGATTCGGTCGACAACGAGCGATATCTCACGCTCACCATGCAAACCGATGACTACGGCCGACGATTACACTTGCTCGGGACTGAGGAGGAGCCGACTGGCCTCAGAATGCACGACCCCGTTACTGAGAAGCCAACGCTTGGTGATACCGAGATATGGAATTTCGCCAACCTCACCGCGATGTCCCATCCGATACATCTTCATCTCGTGCATTTCCAAGTACTGGGACGACAGTCAGTTGGCGACTACGACCCAGCCGAGGACGATATTGAACCGGAGGCACTGGAGCCTCCTGAACCGTACGAACTGGGGTGGAACGACGTGGTTACTGTTGACCCTGCTGAGGTGGTCCACGTGATCATCCATTTCGGGGAGTACGAGGGGTTGTTCAATAACCAGACAGGCGATTATATGTGGCACTGCCACATGGTTGAGCACGAAGATCACGATATGATGCGCCCCTTCAGAGTACTGCCGGATTCAGATGACGATACCAATGATGTCACGAACGGTGGGGGAACTGTATAATTGGGCACCTTCTTGACGGCCGTTCATCCATTGAACGTTTGATTCAGCTATCCAAAACTGTAGGGTATATCAGTTGTTGCGGCTAGCGTCGCGAACAGTGTTCTCCTTTTATTAGAACGGTGACTGTGGTCCTCGGCTCGGTCCCTCTTCTCTCATGGCTCGCTCCATCGGATTGGACCCAATGCGACTGTTTTCGAGCGTCACCATGACCGAACCCGTCTCCAGATACTTTATTTCGAGTTCATCGAGTTGTTCGTTGATCGCCGCACTCTGGTGGTGCATTGGGTGAACGTGGACCCGAACGAGGTCGTAATCCAGACATTCGATTTCCCCGTTCCACGCGCGGAACGAGCCGATGGTAAGCGTATGGCTCTGCGGACAGAACGGGGTCGTTGGGGTGAACTCCGCTCGGAGAATCGACTGGTCATCCGTCTCCTCCGCGTATCGATATCCTGCACCCGGCTGTCGATGATCAAGGTTGAGCTGAGCGAGGTTATAATTAAACGTCATATCATAGACGCCGCGCTCCTCGAAGAGTTCCTTCGTCAGTTCGTGAAACGCGACGTGTTGCTCGTCAGCCAGAACGTCGTGATCTTCGAGGAACGGGCCCGGTTCGGGGATGTGCTCGGGAACGAACTCGTCGTATTCATCGAAGATGTCATTGACTGAATCGGAGAACGGTGATGGAAAGCCTGTCATGAGAACTCATTCGATGTCGAGGAACGTAGGTCTCGTCCCGAATTTGTTCGTCAACCACTAAACCAATAATCGCACCACCTCCTACTTACCGAATGATCGGGGCGAGACTGGCGATCAAACACTCACACAGCAGAGTTAAGTTCGCCAAGCGAGAACCAATAGAATAGGAACTGAGGCGTTCACTATGGCAGCACACAACGACGACAGCTCAAGTGCGCTCGAAGATTTCCTGAGCGGGCCATCTCTCGAACCGGACTCCCTCGGTGAGCCACCACTGAAGGATGGCGAAGACCCGCTTCTGACCCGTGATCGAGTCACGCTGGACGCTGCCGACGAATAACACGTGGTTGTCGACAGTGGTTTCCCGAACGTTGATGACGGCGAAATTTTTCCGAATGACGTTGGCACCGTTATCGTCTATCTCGACAAAGAGTCACTCCTCGCGCGACTTACAGCCGACCAAAGATCTGCACGAAAGCAAGCCGTTGTCGACCGATTCTTCGAGCTGAGTGGCGACCGTGCGTACTATGTGACCGATGTCTATGTGATAGCGGATGTCGTGTCTGCATTCCGCTCGAAACGGGGCGCACATGAAGCGGTTGCGCTGTATGAAGACATCAAGCAGTCAGATCTGGCAGTCCAACATGGTGCCGATTCGTGGGAGTCCCGTGACTTATCGAACAGCCCGCGAGAAGTGTTTGACGCTGCGGCAGAATTTATCGAGGATTATCCGAAACACGATGTCTCTCTTCAAGAGGCAATTCTCGTTCTCCAAGCAAAGCGTGGTGATGATTGGCTCTTTTCATTTGATGGACCACTGCGAACACTCGGTCATGCCTGCGGCCTCACTGTCCTCCCGTTTACTGAGCAGGTATATTTGGGGTAAT
>DASSKS010000457.1:0-10938 GCA_035690245.1 Halococcus sp.
GACACGAACGGTGCTGTTGTCGAGGGTTGCCGTGTAGTTTAAGCGGTATTCGTGAACGAGTCCTTGTGAATCCACGAGCGCGACCAACGTGAGGTTTCGCGGATTGTACCACACAACCCTGAACGCGGCTGGATTCGTCACGTTGGTTGCGACGATCCGGGAGAGCGTCGTTCCGTTTCGTGTCTCTTGGCCAGTAACGCGCGTTTCGACCGAGCTAAAGAGCGCCTGAATTCGCTCGCGGCTGGTCGGGTCGAAGCCAAATGCATCTCGGGGAAGAATCGGCTCACTCTCGATATCGTGAACAGCGTAGGACGTACTGTTGTTGCTTGTTCGTGCTATGAGAAAACGCTCACCGTTTGACCACATCGAGAACTTTCCTGATCCACGAACATTTATACCTAAACCGTTCTGTATGAAAAAGAACCGGCTGTCATTTGCCGCGATTTGTGCGTGAGTCGTAAACTGATTGAAGACGGTTCCGTTCACGTACCGTACTGTGGAATTTTCATGGAGCGTATATGATATGTTGTCGAGCACGGCTGAATGGGCTTCTGCGAGCGCGAAGGCGTCGGTGACACCTTCTCCAGTGAGTCCCGGCGTGAGTTGCGGAACGGGCGTCGGTGTCGGCTTGTCCGTTGGAACGGGAGCGGGTGTAAATCTCGGGGTAGGTGTTTCGTCACCACCGAACGCGATAGCGTTACAGCCAGCGAGAACGAGCGAAAGTGCGAGCAACGCGGCGAGAATCGGACGGCCCATTGTTCCCACCAAAACGGTTAGTGATAAATATTTTATGGAGATAGTCAATCGTGAACCAACACGTCGAGTACATCTGGACCATCCCTGCCGAGTGCTTGCTCGACGGCGGGCGCGATATCCTCGGGTGACTCGACTAACTCCCCGCGCGCACCGTGGCTTGCTGCGTTTTTCGGGATATCCACCGGGGGTTCGAACTCCATACCCGCCCAGTCGTAGTCAGATTCCTCGCCGCCCATAATATTGAGCGTGTTGTCCTTCAGAATCCGATAGTTGCGGTTGTCCGGGATCACGACTGTGAGGTCGATATCGTATCGAGCGGCGGTGTAGAGGCTGTGGGGGTAGTAGAGATACGAGCCATCGCCCACGAACCCGAGCACGTCTCTGGATTCGTCTCGCTGGCTTTCTGCGAGTGCCGCGCCCACCGACGCCGGCAGGCCGTACCCGAGACCGCCACCTTTGTTCGAGATGTACTGTTCTGGCTGGAGTGGCCAGCGCGTGAGCATCGCGTACTTCGAGGTGATGCCCTCGTCCACGATGTAGGCGTCGGGCGCGGTCTCGTACAGCGCATCCACGAGTTCGGCCTTCGAGGCGCGCGGGTCGTCTTCGGCGTCGCCGACACCCATCATTGCCATCTGGCCTTCGACCATCTCCTTCATCGAACTCACCGCATCGAGGCGCTCGTTTCGGGTTTCGTCGTCGAGTCGCTCGCGCACACGGATGGCGATTTCCTGCATGACAACACCGGGGTCCCCGATGACGGCAGCGTCTGCGGGCTGGTTCTTTCCAACTTCGCGGGCAGCGTCGCTGACGTGGATACAGGTCGTGTCGTCAGAGACCAGCGCGCGCTCGTGGCGCGTCAGTGTCGTGTTGGTCGAACAGCCCACGAACAGAATCGTATCGGTACTCATCAGGGTGCGGGCGAGGTCTTCGTCGGGCGGAATCTGTGAAATCCACTGGTCGTGGTCGGCCGGGAAGTCCACCTCACTTGCGAGAATCTCGGAATGAACCCGCGTGCCGGTGGCTTCGGCCAGTTCGACGGCAGCTGCGACTGCATCCGCACCGGCGCGGGCGACGTGGTCGCCAACGACCATCATCGGAGACTCCGCCTCTATAAGGAGGTCCGCCGCGCGCTCGATGCCCGACACGTCGCCGCCACCCGCCGTCGGAATCGGTCCCAACCGTTCGGGGGAGCTATCGGTTGCTGCGAGCATCGTATCGAGCGGCAGGCCCAAAAACACCGGGCCAGTGGGCGGAGTGAGTGCCGTCCGAACCGCGCGGCGAACCATCGTCGGGAGCGTATTCACGTCGAGCACTTCGTGGCTATCTTTACAGAACTGGCGGGTCATTCTGAGGAGATTCCCGCTCAAAATGGGTTCTTCGTGGCGGAAGTCGGTACTGTGGTTGCCCGTCGTCACGAGCAAGGGCGCACCGGCGACCTTCGCGGCGTAGAGGTTACCGAGTCCGTGGGCAAGTCCGGGCGCGAGGTGGAGGTTCGCCACGCCCAGTGGCAGCACCGAGTCGTCGTGGTGGGAGTGATAGCGACGAGTTTGGGCGTAGCCGCCGGCCATCCCGACCGCGATGTCCTCGTGGAGTCCGAGGACGTACTCAATGTCGCTGTCGGCGATTGCGTGGACCACCGGGAGTTCCGTCGTCCCAGGGTTGCCGAAGACGTGGTTTACGCCATACTCGGAGAGTGTGTCGACGAACAGGTCCGCGCCGGTATAGTCGGTCATCACCTGTGTCTCTCGCGCCCCGGTGAAATAGTTCACTCCCTCGGTGAACGGTGGCTTTTCGTTCATGGACGACCAACCACCTATATGGCAACCGAAACCGAACGAGCCACGCTCGCCGGCGGCTGTTTCTGGTGTATCGAGGCTCCACTGGAAGAACTCGACGGCGTCCACGATGTGACCTCCGGCTACGCAGGCGGCCACACCGAGAATCCGACCTACAGAGAGGTCTGTACGGGCAACACCGGCCACGCAGAGGTCGTCCAAGTCGAATACGATTCGACTATTCTCAGCTACGACCGACTCCTCGAAGTATTCTTCACCATTCACGACCCGACACAGCTGAACCGGCAGGGTCCCGATGTCGGAACCCAGTACCGGTCTGCGATTTTTACCCACGACGAGGCCCAGCGCGAACAGGCAGCAGCCTACATCGAAGCGCTCGAAAGCGAGGGCGACTACGACGAACCACTCGTCACTGAAATCGAACCACTCGATGCCTTTTACGAGGCTGAAGAAGAACACCAAAACTACTACGAGAAAAACCCCGGCGACGCCTACTGTTCATACCACGCCCAGCCGAAAATCGAGAAGGTCAGGGAGAAATTCAGCGAAAACCTCACAGTCTAAAGACGGTAGTCCGATTTTCTGTGTCAGGGAGTCCCGGGAGTTATTTGCGATGAAGATGAGAGATGACTATAATGGAAACCGACCATCGTATCGTCGTCGGTGATTCTCGACGGCTCGACGGAATCGAGGATAATTCTGTCGAACTCGTCGTTACCTCTCCGCCGTATCCGATGATCGAGATGTGGGACGAACTATTCACTACTCTCGACCCTGCGATTGAAGAGCGAATCGAGGCGGGAGATGGGCAGGGGGCCTTCGAACTGATGCACGAAGAACTCGATGCGGTCTGGAACGAACTCAGCCGAGTTCTCGTGGATGGCGCAATTGCCTGCATCAACATTGGGGATGCGACGCGGAACGTCGATGGAAGCTTTCGCGTTTATCAGAATCACTCCCGTATCATCGACGCCTTCTCCCGACTCGGCTTCGAACCCCTGCCTGAAATTCTCTGGCGAAAACCGGTCAACTCGGCAGCGAAATTCATGGGTAGCGGAATGCTTCCGCCGAACGCATACGTTACTCTCGAACACGAATACATCCTGATTTTTCGCAACGGCAAGACCCAACGCCGATTCGAGCCGAACGCAGAGCGCCGTTACAATTCCTCATATTTTTGGGAGGAGCGAAATCGGTGGTTCTCCGATGTCTGGCTGACTGTCAACGGCGAACTCCAATCGTTAGACAACGACGAGTTGCGGAGTCGGTCTGGGGCCTATCCGTTCGAGGTTCCGTACCGTCTCATCAATATGTACAGCGTGTACGGGGATACCGTTCTCGACCCGTTCTGGGGGACTGGCACGACCAGTCTCGCCGCGCTGACCGCCGCCCGCAACTCGATTGGCTACGAAATCGAAGCGGAGTTCGCGGAGGTCTTCAGCGGGCGCGCTGTGAACGCGCCCGCTCTCTCTCGAAACGTCGTCAGGCAGCGCGTCGAAGACCACCATGAATTCATCGAGCGCAAACACGAATCAGGAGACGAATTCAAATACGAGTCCGAGAACTACGACTTTCCCGTCACCACGAAACAGGAGAAACCGATGCAGTTCTATTCTGTCGAGAGCGTCACCGAGACTGAAGACGGGTATCGAGTCACTCACGCGCCCGTCGAGAGCAGGGATTTCGAAGGAGAAGCCGAACACTAACCAGAAACCACAACACCCCTTGTTCTGTATTACTCCGGGGCCAGTGTCCCGATTGTCGCGTTGATTTCATCGAGCGTCGCATCTCGCGGGAACGACACCGAAACCGCATCCACACCATCGATATCGGCGAATGACTCGAAGCGCTCGCGTGCTTTCTCTGGTGTTCCGGCGACCGCGATGGCATCGAGCAGGTCGTCGTCGATGGCTGCTATCGCTGTCTCGCGCTCGCCCGCCTGCCAGTTGTCGTAGATTTCGTTTGCGGTTTCCTCGTGGCCGATGCGTGCGAGGTTGTCTCGGTAGAACGTGCCCATTCCACCGACATAAAAGGCGAGATGCTGGCGGACGGATTCGCGTGCGCGTTCGCCGTCTTCGAGTGCCGCACAGGTCAGCGAGAGCGTCGTCCGTATCTCGTCCGGGTCGCGGTCGGCGAGGTTCGCTCCCCGAGCGAGGTCGGAGAGGCGCTCACGGATAGCCTCGCGGGTAAGCATGAGAGCGTGCCAGCCGTCTGCGAACCGCCCAGCGAGTTCGATTGACTTGGGACCCATCCCGGCGGCATCCACCTTTGGGGGCGGCGAGGGTGGCTCACACCGCAATCGAAACCCCGAGAGGTCGAAGTAGTCTCCCTCATAGGCGACTTCCTCGCCCGAGAGAACTTGTTTGACGATTTCGATGGTTTCGCGCGTGCGTTTCAACGGATTGCCATATTCGACGCCGTGCCAGTTCTCGATGACGATTGGTCCAGACGGGCCGAGTCCGAGACGAAAGCGACCATCCGAAACTTCATGGAGGGTAGCGGCAGTCTGGCCAATGAGTGCGGGTGAGCGCGAATAGATGGGGAGAATCGACGTGCCAATACCGATTTCGTCGGTTCGATGGGCGATGCTCGTCAGCACAGTAACAGCGTCGCGGCCCCACGTCTCGGGGAGCCACGCCCGGTCGTAGCCCAACTCCTCTGCGCGCTCGGCTTGGTCACAGAGCGCGTCGATGCTCGGCTGGGCCGCAACAGGCAAGAAGACCTCGCGGTCGGTCATTCGGGCGATTCCATGATGTCCGGCACGCCGCGTGCGGTGATGGTCTCGCCAACGATATAGGATGAAGCAGGACTGGCGAGAAACTGGGCGATGTCCGCGATTTCAGCCGACGTACCGATTTTGCGGTCCACTTCGTCCCTACTGATTTCGTCTGCGGTCACGCCCATTTGACTCTCCACGCCGGGCGTGGCGACGAAGCCGGGTGCGATGCAGTTGACTCGGATTCCGTGGCCGGCCCACTCGAACGCGAGCGTCGAGGTGAGGTTGATGATGCCCGCTTTGGCGGCGGCGTAGTGGCTCATGTACGGTGCGCCCTCTTGTCCGGCGACGCTTGCGAAGTTGATGATGGTGCCACCGCCTGCTTCGCGCATCACTTCGCCGGCAGCCTGTGTGCAGTGGTAGGTTCCGTGAAGATTGATGTCCACGATGGTCTTCCAGCCGTTTTCGGAAATGCCCTCGAAGTTCGCCATGAAGCTCGCACCCGCGTTGTTGACTAAACAACTGATGCCGCCGAACTCCTCGACTGTGGCTTCGACCAGTGCTTCCACACTGTCGCGTTCTCGAACATCGCATTCGACCGCGAGTGCGTTCCCGCCTGACTGCTCGATGCCATCGGCCACGGGGTCGACGTTTTCCTGTTCACGCGAACAGACGACGACATCCGCTCCGTCGCCCGCAAAGCGTTCTGCAATCGTTCGTCCGATACCGCTCGATGCGCCCGTGACGAGCGCGGTTTTTCCATCGACGCTGAACTGGTCGGTCGTCATCGCGCCCTCCGTGTGAGTGCTGTCATCGCATCGGGTGCTACCGATGGGACAGTAATAAATCCGATGCGAGCGCGGCAGTCACTGAACTGCCGTCGGTTTTCGATATCCCATTGTGTTCTTGTCCTATGATTTTCTACTCACAGTCTCAAATCATTTCAGTCCGGTTGGGACACAACCTGTCCAAAAAACACTATCTGATGGACGATGACGGGCGTTTGGGTAGCTCACGCCAGCGTTGGCCAGTTCGAAGGTCGTCGGGAATCGACCTGTCGAAGGAGACCTCGACGGGTGACGTCCGACAGGGGTTACCGAGGAGACCGTAACAGGTCGGCGTTCCACCCCGATACACGGTCGCACCCACGGTGGTCGCTTGGTCGAGTCGAGAGGGGAACTCACCCCCGTGTCGGCAGAGAGAGTTCGGTCCCGGGCCGTTGTCGTGGTCTCTGGCCACAGCGAATAGTTCTGCCCGGGTTATTTCCCGCGGAAAATCGGCTGCGAGTTCGGTGGCGCGGGCAAATCGTTTGCCCGTGCTCGCTTCCTCGTCCGGCATATCCCTATTCACGCCGATGAAGTGGTTCGTCCGAACCATGAGCGACCGAGAGGCTGGCCGGATTTCCGCTGCGTGCGGGTCGATTTCGTACATCGCTGCATCCGTCTCGTCCGCTACCGCCAACGTAAGCCCCTGCACTCGCTCAAGCGGGCACTCCGTGATGAACGCTCGTGCGTCGGCCACCGTCGAACACTCTTCGAGGATGCGTCGGACTATCACGCCGTTGAGCACCTCTTTTTCGGTGTCGGTATCAACATTGATAAAGGTGTTCGCGGCGACGAGACCGGCGTCGTTGACGCCCTGAAAGACGAGCACGGACCCACACGTCGAAATCGTGACGAATCCGTGTCGGTCCCCAATACTGGGGTGGGTCATCGCGGCCTGTGGACGAAGCCCTGCACCCCTGATATCACGGTTTTTGAGCACGAGCGGGTGGCCGTGGGCCGTTCGCTCGCCGGAAACGACGACGTTCGTACAGCCTTCTGGGGAGGAATCGGCGTCGGCGATGGTATCGGTAACGTCACTGAAGCCGAACGCATAGAGCCGGAGGTCTTCGACCGAGACGGGAAGCACGTCCGCCATTCCGCAGAATTCCTCGCGGTAGCGCTCTGGAAGCCCGTTCATCTTTCGGGCTGCCTGTTCGTCGCAGCGCTCCCGGTCGATGTCGTGTTCTGTGAGCAGGCCGGTGAGGGTATCGACGGCAGGTATCACCACCGCTTCCTCCCGCTCCGCACGCTGTCTGCCGATGCTCCGATGGGCTGTCGTCACACTGAATCCCACAGGGGAAACCAGTTAGGTCTTCGGACAATCAGTCAGTTCATATCGGGATGCGGTGGGCGAGGAAATCGAGTGAATGGCTTCTGTGGACCTCGGTTCCGTCGTACGGATACCTTTTAGTTCCGGGTGGCCTACGACACTCGTGCTCACGAAGGACCTCCTGCGGGTTTCGCGGGCGGGCGGCGGCTACCACCCCCAATTTTCGACCCGTGAGGACCGCTCGCTCGCAGCACGGGTCATCGAAATCTATCGGGGCCACGTCGGCGAATCACGGGCTGAACTCGACGATTCACTTGCGGAGATAGAGCGCGAGGCCGACGACTTCAAACTCGTCAGGGGGTTCGCCAAACTCATCGACCGGGAGGCGACTTTCGAAACACGGGCGGCAATCGAACCGGAGCGCGCCCGCAGGGCCATCTTTTCGGCTGCCGAGTCCGTCGGTATCGTGACCGAGAGCGAACGTGGGCAGGCACTCTCACAGGTGGCCAACCAGTTCGGAAGCACTCCAGCAGCACTCGAACAGTCGCTGTATGCAGACCTCGACGAACGACAGGTTCTCACGAGCCTCGACACACGCTGGGGTCCAGAAGACCTCTGTGCCCAGTACGACCTCTCGTTGGCTCAAACTGTCCTTTTCGATGCGACCGAGATACGAGTACGGAGTTCTGCCCCCAGAGCACTCGTCTCGGCGGTCAAACGCCTTCGGCTGATGTACGAAATTCGAAACACTGGTGAGCGTGACGCGGATTCTGCGCTTTCGGAACGCGAAGTGATAATTACGGGTCCTGATAACCTGTTTCGCCGGACCCGGCGGTACGGAACGCGCTTTGCCCGGTTGCTCCGGTCTGTGGCAAAGGCGGGCGAATGGCATCTCACCGCGACCATCGACGACCACGGAACCGAACGCGAACTCCGCCTCACCCACGAAAATCTCGAAGTTCCGGGAACCGACCCGGTGGTCGAGGTGAGCTACGATAGCGCTGTGGAGACCGATTTCGCTACCCGATTTTCCTCTTTGGACCTCGATTGGACGCTTGTACGTGAACCGGAACCGCTCGAAACCGGCGCGCGGGTGATGATTCCCGATTTCGCCTTCGAGTGGCAGTATGGGAATTTCCGTGTCTACTTCGAAATCATGGGCTTTTGGACGCCCGAATACGTCGCAAAGAAGCTCGACCAAATCGACACGCTCGAAGACGTAGAACTCCTCGTGGCCGTGGACGACTCACTGGGTGTCGGCGAGGAGATCGAGGCACGCGACGCTCGTGCCATCCCGTATTCGAATTCTGTGCGACTCAAGGACGTTCGAGACGCGCTTCGAGAGTACGAAAACCGACTGAATGAGGAGAGCGCGGCGTCGTTGCCCGACGAACTCGCACCCGATGCGGCTGTCGTCACGCTCTCTGCGCTCGCTGCCGAATACGGCGTTGGCGAGGCTGTCATCGAGAACAAGGAGTTCCCCGAACACGAACGAGTCGGACGAACATTGATTCGTCCTGCCGTTCTCTCTGCGCTCTCTGACGCCATCGAAGAGGGGATGGCGCTCTCCGTGGTCGAAAAGCGACTGGCCGACGAGGACATCGAGGAGACGAGTGCAGTTCTCTCGACACTCGGCTACCGCGTCGAATGGGATGGGCTAAGCGGTGGCACGATTCGAGAGAAAGACTGACAGCCGACAGGACATCAGTGGCTCTATCACTGCCACGGCCAGAGTGGCGCTATGAACTCGTGGCTCACACTCGTCATCGCCGGAGTGTTCGAAATCGGCTGGGCCATCGGACTCGAATACTCACAGGGATTTACGAAACTCCTGCCGAGCGTCGTGACTGTCATCTCGCTCGTCGTCAGTATGCTCTTGCTCGCACGGGCGGTCCAGTCGCTCCCTATCGGGACGGCCTACGCGGTCTGGACCGGAATCGGGGCCGTCGGGGCGGCATCCCTTGGAATCGTCCTCTTTGACGAGCCATCGAGCGCCGCCCGCATCGGCTTTCTCTCGCTCATCATCGTCGGCGTCGTTGGACTGAATCTCACGGCGTAGTAACCTCTACCACGCCAAGTATTATCACCCACGAGGTCATATCTATTCGTATGGCACCGGAAGACTATACGCTCGGCCAGCGGGCGATTGCTGAGTTCATTGGAATGTTCAGTATCGTGTTTTTCGGTGCCGGGGCCGTCGCCGTCGATATCCTCACCGCCGGGGCATCGGCCCAAGGTGCCGGCAAAATCGCTTTTAGTGGTCTCGGCTTCGGCGCTCTCGGCTGGATCGGAATCGGGGTCGCGTTCTGGGGTGCCGTCGCGTTCCCGATATATATGTTCGGAGATATCTCCGGTCAGCACATCAACCCCGCCGTCACGTTTGCGCTCTGGGTGACCGACCGTATCGAGGGGAAGGCAGCCACCGTCTACGTTATCGCCCAAATCCTTGGGGGTATCGTCGGCGCGCTCGCCATCATCGGCGTTCTCGGACCACGCGCGGCAGACCCCGGAATAACGGGCGCAACGGCCCCGTTTCCGGGCGTCAGTGTCTGGAACGCCCTGCTCAACGAAATCATCATCACGTTCTTTTTGATGCTTGCGGTCATGGCGATGGCTATCGACGAGGAGGGGTCGGACCAATTGGCCGGCCTCGTCATCGGCTTCGTCGTCGGAGTCGGGGTCATCGCGGTCGGAAACGTCGATGGAGCCTCGTTCAATCCCGCGCGCACAATCGGTCCATACGTTTCGAACACGCTCTTTGGTGGGCCGAACTTCTGGCCATACCTGTGGATTTACATCGTCGGTCCCCTCATCGGAGCGGTTCTCGGCGCGTTCCTCTACGATTATCTGGCGCTTGGAGGAATCTCTCTCGTCTCGCGTTCCAAGCAATCGGAGGAGGTTGATGCCGGGAGACAGTGACGATTTCGGGTATTGCAACCGCTGACCGTCCTCAGAGGTCACGCCGACGGCCTTTCGGAATCTGTGAGCGGAGTTCGCCATCGATGTAGAGACCGACGCCGAGCGGTTCGCACTCGCCTGCGATGCTGTGAGTCACGACGAGATATCCCCACTCGCCGCCCCAATCCACCTGTTGGTCTGTGCCTGCGACGAACCGCTGTGCGTTTTTCCTATCGAGTTCGATGACGTTTTTCGTCGCATACCCACCAAATCGTTGCGCCGCGTCGGTGGTCGGTTTCCAGTGCTCCTGTCGGGTTCTGAGGAAGGTGATGCCGAGCGCCTCGATTGCTATCGGTGAACCCATCTCACCGAAAAACGCCCAGATTTTGCCCGCGCCTTTCTCCCAGAACGAGTAGTTCTCGAACGTTTCTGGCGAGATGCCGTATCGCTCGTCCCACCAGTCGAGAACCGCGTTGCGGGTTGCTCGCCCATCGACCTCGCGCTCCGCCGCCGTCTGTGGCAAACGGTCGAAACGCCCGCCATCGTTCGTTTGGCTCATCCTTCCACCTCCAGTTTCGCACAGAAAAACCCGCCCGTATCATTCAGATGCGGATAGATTCGTTTGGCCCGTCGTACAGTCGAATCGAAGCGTTCGCCCTGCCACTCGGTCACGCCGGA
>DASSKS010000458.1:0-4415 GCA_035690245.1 Halococcus sp.
GGAGGTGTGTGGCGCAGTGCGGTCTTTATTGTCTGTGGTTGTTGTCGATGAGTCGGCTGTCGTCGTTGATCCTATAATGAAAGCTTTCAAACACACATTAAAAATGATAGGAGCTATCCAGCATCGCAGACTTGCAGTGAAAAACCAACGTGGCTTTGGTTCCGGCGGGCGTATCGTTGCCTGTGTCAGCGCCCAACGACATCCCGGAGCGCCCACCGACCGCGCAGTTCCTCGCGGCACTGTCGGTCGCGCGCAACGCGAAAATCGGTCTGGTGGTCGGGGTGGTGTTTTCCGTTCTCGTCTATATTTATCGCGTATTCGAACTGCTCGGGCCGACGACCGATACGCGCGGGTCGCCGCTTCTGTTTTTGGCGCTTGCGGTGACGCTCGCGCTCACCACTGCGGCACTGGTCGCAGTGGTTTTAACGCTCGTTTCGGCCTACCGACTCGCACACGAATCGTGAGTTCGGCGTGATTACGCCTCACCGACGAGCGCGCTCAATCGTTCGGCTGCTGCTCGTGGACCTTTCGCCAGCAGGACGTTGCCCGCGTGGAGTTCGGTCTCCGGGCCGGGCGAGACAACCCAGTCGTCGGTGTGAGTCACCGTCTCGTCGGTTGCCGACTCGTCCGTGACAGCCGTCCGCCCCGTGCGCCGAACCGCAATCACGCGCATCCCGGTTTCGGTCTTGACCATTCGCTCGCCGAGGGTCGTCCCGTCCAACTCGCTTCCGCGCTCGACGCTCAGACGGACGATTACCTCGTCCGATTCCCTGACGGCTTCTGCGATGACCGGATGCGAGCCAAGCCCGCGAAGCACGCCCTCCGCGATTTCGAGTGCGGCGTCCGAGATGACTTCCGTACTCCGTGCGAGATGGACCAATCCCCGAAGCGAGACGGGGTCATCGACACGGCCCGCCGCTCTGAGCGTCCACGCCTCGAAGCGCGACTGAAGCGCATCGACCTCGGCTTCGAGACTCAGTACTTCACGGGCGATGTCCTGACTGTCGAATAGAACTGCGCCATAGGCCAAATCGACCGCGAGTTCGCTCATGTTCTTCATCAATACCACCGAATCCATCGCGCGTTCTAAGTCGTCGATGGCTGGCTCCGGTGGCTCTGGAGGAATGTAGGCCTCACCAGTCGTACTCTGATAGACGCCCGCGACCGCTTCCTCTGGGCCGCGAAAGAGGACGACATCGCCCGCTCGCAACGTCGTTTCGTGGGTCGGGTTCAGCACCCACTCGCCCTCGCGGCGCAGCGCAATCGCTCTGATGCCCGTTTCAGTCTCCAAGTTGAGGTCACCGAGCGTTTTCTCCGCAAAACGTGCGTCGGGCGAAACCCGCGCGCGCACGAGCGTCTCGATTGCGTCGGGGAGCGCCGCACGAACCGCATCGGGCAGGCCGATGTCTTCTAAGACGATTTTGGCGATGTCGCCCGTCGCATCGCTCACCTTCTCGGTCGCGCCCACGATACCCAAGACGGGAGCGAGGGCTTCTGCGTCGTCGGTGCTGCGCGAGGCCATCAGCAGGCTCATGTGTGTCTGTAGCTGGAGGATATCCATTTCGTCTTCGAGTTTCAAGACTTCCTCTGCGACCTCGTCGCTGCCCAAGAGCACCGCAGAATACGAGAGGTCTATCATGAGTTCGGCGATGTCTTTCATCTCCGCTACGAGCTGTTTGACGCTTCGCGGTTCGTAGCCGACCTCCCGTGGCATACCCGAGATTCGTTTGGACGGATGAAAAGCGTTGCTCGCCGTCAACCGAGGAGTGGCTATCGCATGACCGATTGGCCCTGTGAATGACTATCCACCATCGTTAGAAAAGAGATTCCACAGTGGAGACGGCAGAACTACTAAATATCCATATGTGTAGAGGTACGTATGGAATTGAACGGGATAGAGTTCGACTTACGGAAAGACGCCGATATCGTCTTGAAAAAATCGCTTCCATTTGCGCTGAGCACCATCGCTTCACCGCTGGTTATCGGCGCTCAATCGAGATGGGGCGGAGTGACCGTCCCGATGCAGCGGTTTCGGTGGGCACCCTTCTATGAATTCGCTCTGATACGAGGAGTGAAAAAAGTGGTCAGGCCGGGAGACACGGTGGTTGTCGTCGGCGGTGGATTCGGTGTATCGTCGGTTACTGCGGCTCGAAACGCGGGACCGACGGGAAGAGTCATCATCTACGAAGGAAATCCGAAGCGGGTAGCGATATGCAGGCGGACAGTTGCTGCAAACGATGTCGATGACCGCTGTGAAGTCATTCATGCAGTCGTTGCAACACCGGATACTGTCGAGGGGACTGTCACGGATGTCGGGGTACTCCCTCCAAACGATATTCCGGACTGTGATGTTCTAGAGCTAGATTGTGAAGGGGCGGAGAAACAAATCCTCACAGAACTGAAACAGAAACCGCGAGCACTCGTGGTAGAATATCACGAATTCCGTGGTGTCTCCGAGAACGATATTCGAGTTCTCATGGAGAATCGTGAATACACTGTTCTCGGGAAAGAAGCAGAACACCGAACGACTGGAACGTACATCCTGACTGCGACGCGGTAACGCGAACGCGAGACCGGTATCGTTTCCCACTCCGTGAGAATTGGTAATGCTTTTCCCGGCAGGTAAGGAACCAGTATCATGGCCGAAGACCTGCAAAAGGGCCTCGACGACGTGCTGGTCGCAGAATCCTCGCTCAGTTACATCGACGGCGACGAGGGGCGACTGATTTATCGAGGATACTCGATTGAGGACCTCGCGCGCGAGGCAAGCTACGAGGAAGTCCTCTATTTGCTCTGGAACGGAGAGCTACCGGACCGCGATGCACTCGATGAATTCACCGCGGAACTATCAGGAGAGCGCGCGGTCGGTGAGGGCGTCATCGAAACGCTGCGTGCGCTCGTCGAAGAAGACGAACGCCCGATGGCCGCAGTCCGCACAGCAGTTTCGATGCTTTCGGCCTACGAATCGGAGGACATCGACCCCGAAGACCTCGATGTCACACGCAGGAAGGGCCAACGAATCGCCGCGAAATTCCCGACGATTCTCGCGGCGTACGACCGCCTGCGCAACGGCGAGGAACCCGTCGAACCCAGAGAGGACCTCTCGTATGCGGCGAACTTCCTCTATATGCTCAATGGCGAGGAACCAGACGACGTGGCCGCTGAAACCTTCGACATGGCGCTCATTCTGCACGCAGACCACGGGCTGAACGCCTCGACGTTTACGGCGATGGTCATCGCCAGCACGCTCGCAGACACCTATAGTGCGGTGACCGGGGGCGTCAGCGCCTTGGCTGGCTCGCTTCACGGCGGCGCGAATCAGGACGTGATGGAGACGCTGATGGAAGTCGACGAGAGCGGACAGGACGCGACGGAATGGATCAAGGACGCCATCGATAACGACCGACGGATTCCGGGCTGGGGCCACCGAGTGTATAACGTAAAGGACCCGCGTGCGGTGATTCTCGGCGAAAAATCGAAGGAACTCGGCGAAGCCTCCGGCGAGAAGAAGTGGTACGACTACGCTGCGGATATCGAGGAATACCTCACAGAGGAAGAGAACTTCCCCGAGAAGGGGCTTGCGCCGAACGTGGATTTCTATTCGGGCACTGTCTACTACCAACTCGGGATTCAACTCGATATGTACACCCCGATTTTCGCCATGAGTCGCGTGGGTGGCTGGGTCGGCCACATCCTCGAATACCAAGAGGACAACCGACTGATTCGCCCGCGCGCACGATACGTTGGTCCCGAAGACGAGGAGTTCGTTCCGCTGGACGAACGATAATCTATACTGCTTCGTTATAGGGCATGAATCTACGGCACTGAGTTGGTGAATTTCGCAGCTATACTCGCAAGTGAGTTAGACGAGTTAATATAAAATATTTTTTATAGTCCGGGTGCGAGAATCGAACCCGCGTCTCAGCCTCCACAAGGCTGAAGGATAACCATTACCCCAACCCGGACACGCAACCGGACGTAGTCGCGCGCGAATAAAATACGTTACGACTCCGCTCTGCATCCATAGCCCGCGACGTTTTTCCCGTTCAGGGTCCTAGTCGGACCACTGTGGCCATCACGGACAAAATCTACGTCAAAAACCACCGCCGAATCGGCTCACAGCTCGAAACCAGAATCCCACGGAGCGCGTTCAGCGGTGCGACACTCGATTTGCTTTATTCCGGTGAGGGGCTGTCGAAACTCGACGACGCCACCCAAGAGCGGGTGCTCGATTTCGCAGAGGACTTCTTGGACTGTGACTGTGAATCGAATCCCTACTGCGGCCATCCCGAGCGAAAGTTCATCCGCTATCTACTCGACCTCCGCGCACAGGGTCTCGGCCCGGAGGCCATCGTGGACGTGATGGCTGATGAGTACCTCGTGACGGCCTATCCCGGTGACATCCTCTCGTTTCT
>DASSKS010000459.1:0-2437 GCA_035690245.1 Halococcus sp.
TGTTAACCCATGTCCTCACAAAACATTAAATGACCGGACCGTCAAGTATCGGTGTGAGCTACTACGAGAACTACTGCGTCGAATGCGGCTGGTCGGCTAGTAAAAAAGACCACTCCACGAGCGAACTCGCCACGCTCGCCGTCGAGCACGCCGTTTCGACCGGCCACGACATCGACAGCGGACAAACTTTCGGCGATAGAGATGCCGATTTCGATGCCGAAATCGGTAGTGACGATTCAGCGAGCGCCACTGGCTTCGGTGGATACCACGAACACTCATAACCACCCCCGCCGGACAGTTGGTATGAGTTTCGCGGAGATGGCTGTCGATACGATTTGGATGGACGGTGAATTTGTGGACTGGGAGGATGCACAGGTCCACGTTCTCACGCACGGACTGCACTACGGCAGCGGGATTTTCGAGGGCATCCGGTGTTATGAGACTGAGGAAGGTCCGGCAATCTTCCGCTGGGACGAACACCTCGATAGATTCTACAACTCTGCAAAGCCCTACGACATGGACATCGACCACTCGCGCGAGGAACTCACAGAAGCCACGCTGGAACTCATCGAGCGACAGAACCTGCAATCGTGTTATATTCGTCCGCTCGCCTTCTACGGCTACGATAGTTTAGGAGTCAGTCCAGGAGACTGTCCGACGCGAACGGCCATCGCGTGCTGGCCGTGGGGCACGTATCTGGGCGAGGAAGCTCTCGAAGGGGGTGTCGAGGTGATGGTCTCCTCGTGGCGCAAACACGCCTCAAGCCAGATTCCGACCAACGCAAAAACCACGGGATTGTACGTCAACTCGATGCTCGCGGGCGAGGAAGCCCGGAGAAATGGATATGTCGAGGCACTAGTTTTGAACAAGGAAGGAAACGTCGCAGAGGGTCCCGGCGAAAACCTCTTTTTGGTTCGTGATGGCAAAATCCACACGCCGGGTCTCGCCGAAAGTATTTTAGACGGAATCACCCGCCGAACGGCGGTCACGCTCGCGCGCGAACTCGGTTATACTGTCAACGACGAGGCGACCATCAGTCGGGGCGAACTCTACACCGCAGACGAACTCTTCTTTACGGGGACCGCAGCCGAAGTCACGCCGATTCGTGCGGTGGACGGCGTTACGATTGGCAACGGCGAGCGCGGTCCAGTCACTGAAGAACTGCAATCGCGCTTTTTCGAGGTGGTCGAACGCCGGAGCGACGACCACGACGAGTGGTTCACCTACCTCTAGCTTTCGCGGGCGAGTTGCATAATCCACTGCGAGAAGACATCACTTTCGGGTTCGACGTCTTCTTCGCCCACCAGCGGCGAGAGGGAGTTGCCGGCCATCAACAGTGAAAAATCGAGGTCGCGCGCCACCGGCGAAATGTAGTAGGTGTTGTGGCCTTCGTAAACGGTATCCTCGCGTTCGATGAGACCGTGGTCTTCGAGCGCTTCTGCGATGCGGCTGCCCTTGCGTGAGTCAACGTCGAGTTCCTTCCAGAAATCGCTCTGGTGAATACCCCCGGAATTCCGAACGAGTTCGAGACCGGCGCGTTCTTTCACAGAGAGGTCTTCTTCGGCTGTCGTGCTCATACCCACAGAACGCCGCCCGGTGGGTTAAATCTGGCTTTCGACCGGTTCGAACGGCGTCCGGCATGGAGGGCCATCGGCAAATCGGTAGGTCGCTTTGCCCTCGTCGTCGATTTTGATGAGTGACGACGAGCGCGTGCCGAAGCCGAACTCCTCGTGGTGGACACACACCCCATAATCGTGGTCAGAGAGCACGTCGGCCCCACGGGAGAGCCATTTTTCACTGTTCTCGCTGGGTTCTGGCTGGAGTGCTTCGAGTACTTTCCAGCCGTTTTGTACCTGTTGTTCGCTGCGTTCAGGCCACGAGTCGGGAATCGTCACGTCGCCGATTTCGCCGGTGTTCATCACCACGTGAATCCCTGAATCGAGGTTTTTGACTCGGAGGTGGCCGTCCCATTCGAGCAGGATGGCGGCGTTTTCGTCGGCGACCACGAGGTTGAATCCCTCGTATTCGTCCGATTCGACCGCGCGTTCTGCGAGGCGGGCGGCGTCTTCGGCTGATTCTGCTTCGAGGGCGTCCCGGACGAGCAGCCCGCGCGAGCGTTCGCCCGCGAGGTCGGTGTCGGTCCAGCGGTTCGTGATGGCGACAAACGTACGAAATTCGTTGTAGCCGATCCACGTTCCGCCGGCTTCGCTGTCCCGTGGTGCGACGACGCCCGGATTCTCGGAGAGCAGTTGCGGTGGTTCAGAGGAGCGCTCGACCGACTCGTCGCGGTTTGCTGCGACCACGACGGGCGCGTCGGCAAAGACCTGCCACGCGATAACGAGCGTACACATGAGTTTCTGTAGGCGATAGGGAACCTAAACCTCGTGGGTAGCGAGTCGGTGCGGTCTAACGTGCTAGCGGTGCGGATGGCGCGCGG
>DASSKS010000460.1:0-7462 GCA_035690245.1 Halococcus sp.
CGCGCAAAAAATCTGGACCAAAAAAGGCCGCTCACTCGCCTGCGGCTCGTTCGCGGTACAATCACTTCCGCTACCGCACAGCACCGCCTCCGCCGAAGCCCTCACTCGCCTGCGGCTCGCTCGCCCTTCATCCGCCAGGACCGCACCGCTACCGACGCACCGCAATCACTCACCCCGCCCGCCCCACGACCGCGCCAGCGACGACGACCGAGAGCACCGTAAACGCACAGAGCACACCAACGGCGAGCCACAAATCGGTGGTCTCGCCCATGCCGAGGACGACGTAGTTCATCCCCTGAAGGATGTACGTGACCGGCATCACACGAGCGGGAAGTTCGAGATAGACGGGAAGTGCTTCGATTGGAACGAACACCCCGCCGAGGATGGCCTGCGGGGCGATGACGACGGGCACGAACTGCATGACCTGAAACTCGTTGTGGGCGAACACCGAAAGCAAAATCCCGAGACCGAGCGCGGTCAGCGCGCCCAGTATCTCGATGAGGAAAAAGAGGGCAACACCGTGTTCGAACTCGACGCCGAGGAAGTACACGCCGGCACCGAGCAGGACCGCCGACTGGACGGTCGCAAGGACGCCGAATCCCAACACATAGCCGAGGACAACTCCAGTGTGCGAGACGGGAGCGACGAGAACCCGTTCGAGAGTACCAGCGGTCCGTTCGCGCAGAAAGCCAATGGCAGTAAGCAGATAAGTCAACACGAACACGAACACGCCGAGCAGGATTGGCGCGACCCGTTGTGATTGGGGAAACACTTCACTAAAGAGGTAGATGATGAAGACGGGAGCGGCCAACACCAGTCCGAGCGTGCGCCGGTCGCCCCGGAGGGCAAGCAACAGTCGGCGGGCGACAGCGAGCGTGCCACTCATCGGACCACCCCCACGGCGTCGGACCCCGATGCGAGGGAGACGGTTTCCTCTCGGTCGAGCAGCGCGAGAAAGGCGTCTTCGAGGTCGTCAGTGTGCGTCGCGTCGAGTATAGCTGTGGGTGTATCGAGCGCCAGCACGCGACCGCTACGCAAGAACAGCACTCGGTCACACTTTTCGGCCTCGCCGAGGTAGTGCGTCGAAACGAGCGAGAGGGTTCCGTGGTCGCGCCGGTCGTGGAAGGCATTCCACAGACTCGCCCGGAGTTCGGGGTCTACACCCACAGTCGGCTCGTCGAGAAAGAGCACGTCCGGGTCGTGAACGAGCGCGCACGCGAGGCTCGTCCGCCGGACCATCCCGCCCGAGAGGTCCGTGACGGCGGCGTCGGCCCGGTCTTCGAGGTCTACAAAACTGAGCGCGCGGTCGATGGCAGCGGAGTCCACGCCGTAGAGGCGGGCGAAGAAGGCGACGTTCTCTCGAACCGTGAGACCATCATAGACGGCTTCACTCTGGGGCATATAGCCGATGCGGGCGCGTTCTGTACTCTTTAAGTCCATCGAGTTGGTTCCGTTGACGCTCGCAGACCCGCTTTGGGGGCGAAGCAGTCCGAGCAGACACCGGATGAGCGTAGTCTTGCCCGAACCATTGGGTCCGGCGATGCCGACGATTTCCGGGCCGTCGAGGTCGAGGTCGATGCCGTCGAGCGCCGTCACCAAGCCGAACGAACGGGTGAGACCCTCGACCGTGATTGAAACGTCGTGTGTTGTTGCCATACCCGATAGACGAGTGAGACACCAATAGCGATTGTGCAGACCATGCTCGGGTGGTTTAAATTTATGTCCCACCGACACGGCAGGTTCACCATGCGACACGTCCGCCTGACGCTCACTCCTGTCGGCGAGGTCCCGCATCCGCTGATTTCTCTCGTGGGCAGGGCAGAGTACGTTTCGGCGGCGAAACTGCTGGATGTGAACATCACGGACGACCACCGGCCAGCATTGCTGTTCGTCATCGACGGCGACCGCGAACGATTCGCTGCCGGCCTCGACGCGACGCCGGAGATACTCGACTACGACCTCACGCCGCTCGATGACGGGCGCTTCTATGCGTATCTCAGACCCGAGACGAACCCGGTGGTCCGCGACCTGCTCGGGGCGCTCACGCGCGATAGCCTCATCATCAGCCTCCCAATCGAGTACCGCGACGGGAGTGCTCGGCTGACGCTGCTCGGAACCAACGCCGACCTTCAGGCAACAATCGACGAGTTGCCGTCGGGAATCACTGCAGAAATCGAACAGATCGGCGAATACACGGAACATGAAGCAATTACGTCAGCCCTGAGCGAGCGCCAGCGTGAAGCGGTCGAGACGGGACTTTCGCTCGGCTACTACGAAATACCTCGGCAGGCGACCCACGAGGACATCGCCGCGCGCATGGGCTGTGCGCCGAACACCGTCTCGGAACACCTTCAAAAGGCAGAGGCGAAGCTCATTTCGGCCGTGATGGAACGGTAGTGCGAGACTGTGGATTCGACAGCGGCGCGGTTGCGGTGCGGTCCTGGCGGATGAAGGGCGAGACGCACGAACGAGCGCAGCGAGTGAGTAGCGAACGGAGTGAGCGCGCGCCGAGGGCTTCGGCGGAGGCGGTGCTGTGCGGTTGCGGAGAGCGTCAGCGATTGTACCGCGAGCAAACCCCAAAGGGGTGAGCGAGCGGGCCGACGAGTGACCAACGGGAACGAGGAGGCTTTTGGTCCAGATTTTGCCAGCGACTGAGCGCAGCAAAAGGTGGGTTCTATTCGGTCTTCGTCATACTGAGGTCTTTTTCGCCCTCATAGATTTTCGCGCCGTCCTGTGCGACTTTCTCGACCAGCACGGCGCATTTGACTCGCACCGGGCTGATATCGACTCCGAGGAGGTCGATGACGTCGTCGCGGTCGAGTTCTGCGAGTTCGTCCAGACTCATTCCCTGAAGTTCACCGGTGAGCATACTCGCGCTGGCTTGGCTGATGGCACAGCCGTCCCCCCGGAAGGCAGCGTACTCGATGGTCTCGCCGTCGTCTGCGAGTTGGATATCGACGGTGATTTCGTCGCCACACATCGGGTTCTCGCCGACGTGGCTGAACGTGGGATCATCGAGTTCACCGTAGTTGCGGGGGTTTTTGTAGTGGTCGAGAATCTGCTGACGATACATATCCGAACCCATGCTCATTGTTGTCCAAGCTACGCGAGTGAGCCTGAAAAGGATTCCGCAGGGAAATTAGTCCCCACCGTCGGCGATGGCCGGCGAGCGTTCGACGCTGCGCGTTCGTTCCGCCCGCCCGAGTCCGTACTTCGTTGGGTCGAGGTCTTCGAGCGCGGGAACACGGCGCAGGAGTGGATGAAAGAACCAGTAGCCCGCTACAAACAGGAAACCGACCCCGGTGGCGGCGACGACGACCTCCGCGCCCCACGTCTCACCTGCGAGTCCGCCCAAGAGCGAACCGACCGGCATCGCCGCCGCCGAGGCACTGGTGGTGACCGACGTCACGCGCCCGAGGAGGTGCTCGGGAACGTATGTCTGGGTCATCGCCGCGAACACGACGTTCGTCACCCCGATGGGAAGCCACGCGAGACAGAACAGCACGAGCGTCGCGGGGAGCCAGTTCGTGGCGACGGCCCCAAACCACACGACGGCGCTCACCGCGAAGCCGACGATGGTCAACCGACTCAGCGAGAACCGTTTTAGCGGGGCGGCACAGAGCGCGCCGACCAGCAACCCGGCGCTGATGGCCGCAAGCAAAAACCCGTAGGTCTCGGAGCCACCGCGTAGCTCTGCGAACGCGGGGAGAACGGCCATCGTCGCCCCGATGACAGCGTTGACGAGCACGGATTCTACGAGTATCAACGCGAGCACCGACCCGCGCACGTAGTCGATTCCCTCAGTGAGTTTTTCGGTGTAGTCATCGACCGCCGAGGCGACCCGCTCCGTATCACTTCCGTCGGCGGCCGGAATATGGACAGTAGCGAAGACGAGGGTAGCGACTGCGAACGTCACCGAATCCGCGAGATACAGCGACACCGCGCCGACGAGCGCGACGAACACCCCGCCGAGACCGGCGAACACGAGGTCCGTCCCCTGATACGCAAACGAAAACGCCGAGTTGGCGTCGGTGAGTTCATCCTCGCGGACGATTCGCGGGAGGGCGGCGCTCTGGGCCGGATAGACGAACTGATTGAGCATCGAGACGACCGGCATCACGACGAGCACGACCATCACTGATAGCTGGCCCGTCCACGCCGCAATCGGGATGACGAGCACGAGCGCGCCCTGAAGCACCTGCGTCCCGACCAGCAGCCGGCGGATGTCCCACCGGTCCACGAACGGCCCTGTAAGGAACTGCAACGCCTGCGGAGCGAGTGTGAGAAAGCCGGCGAGACCCGTATAGAAGGCCGACCCGCCCAGTTCGTAGGCGAGCCACATCGCCGCGATATAGTAGAGGCTGTCGCCCATGTTGGTGATGAGCCGCCCCGCAAAGAGCCGCCTGAACGTCGTGTTCCGAAAGACCGATTTCATGAACGGGAAAACGACAGCGGCCCACATAACTGTACGCAGAACACCATTTCTGTAAACTGCGTAGCCGAAACCAGTTTCTGTCCGTGGTGTATCACTTCTGGTGCTGTTCGACGGTGTTCAGGTCGCCATCGAGAACGATTTCGAGTTCGTCGCCCTTTAGGGGGATTGTAACGCTGATTCGCCACGGATCGTCTGAGAGCACCCTCGTGTATTCGTCGCTGGTCCAGATGTGGCTCTCCCACAACTCCTCGCTGAGGTCGATGCCGTGGTCGTTGTAGAACGCGATGACTGCGGGGTGATAGATGAGATACGACCCGACAGTCGAAGTAGCGTGGTCTGTACACCGTTCGCAGTCGTATTCGAGTCCGACCTCGCGGTCGCGGTATTCGGGGTCCGTGGTTATCGAGTGTGTCATGACGCCAGCGCAGTTCGGGCAGATGCCGTTGACGATGAACGAAAACTGTGCCCAAATCCATTGGGCGGACGTCTCGACGAGTTCTTCTCTGGTTCGACCGGAGAGCGCGCCCGGTGGGAAGCCAAAGCGCGAGGATACCTCATCGCAGGTCGGACAGCGAACAGTGATATGCTCGTTTTCGTAGCTCACTTCGAGCGGTGATTCACAGACGAAACACGACACGCCGATTTCGAACGGCTCGATTTCAGCGCGTTTCGTAAACGTTCCATCGAGAATCGCACCGATGATTCGCATACCGGCGTAGGTGAGTTCATAGCCGTCTCCGTCGCGCCGAACGAACGTTCCGACTAATTTGCCGAGGTGGTAGTTGAACTGACCACTATCAGCTACGTCTGCGCGGTCTCGAAGCTCAGAAAACGATGCTCCATCCCCGATGTCCCAGAGCGCCTGAATGATTCCGATTCGGGTTTCGTTGCCGAGGAGCGAAAAGGCGTCCTCCGGCGAGAGTGTCGATGTCGTCTGTGAATCGTTCATGCCAGCCACAGACGGCAGAACCGAATAGGTCTATCCCTTATCCCGACGCAAACAACTGCCGGGCGTCGTCAATCGCTTCGATAAGCGTGTCCACCTCGTCTTTCGTGTTATAGAGGTAGAACGACGCACGCGCCGAGGCCGCCGTGCCGAGCACGTCGTGAAGCGGTTGGGTGCAGTGGTCGCCCGGTCGGATGGCAACCCCATGGTCGTTCATGATACTAGCGAGGTCGTGGGCGTGAACTCCGTCGAGATTGAACGAAACCAGCCCGGCGCGCTCGCCCGCTGGCGGCCCATAAATCTCGATGTCGTCGAACTCTGCTAACCGATTTACCGCATAGTCTGCGAGTTCTCGCTCGTGGCGGTCGATGCGGGAAAGACCGATGTCATCCAAGTAATCGGCGGCTTCCGCGAGCGCGATACCCTCCGCGATTGGCGGCGTGCCGGCCTCGTATTTCCACGGCAGGTCGTTCCACGTCGTGTCCTCGAAAGTCACCTTCCGAACCATGTCACCGCCGTACATGAACGGCTCCATCGCTTCGAGAATGTCCTTCTTTCCGTAGAGACCGCCGATACCCGTCGGCCCACACATCTTGTGGCCCGAGAAGGCATAGAAGTCCACCCCCAACTGTTCGACATCGACCGGCTGGTGAGGGACGGACTGTGCGCCGTCGGCGAAAATGTAACTGTCGTGGTCGTGGGCGAGGTCTGCAAGCTCCTCGATTGGATTGATGGTCCCGAGCGTGTTCGAGACGTGCGTTACTGAGACCATTTCGGTATCTGGACCGATGCATTCGCGCGCGTGGTCCATGTCGAGGCGGCCTTCCTCGTCGGTTCGGATGTATCTGACTTCAGCTCCGGTCTTCTTTGCGATTTGTTGCCACGTCACCAACGACGAGTGGTGTTCCATCTCGGTGAGGACGACTTCATCGCCCGGTCCCAACTCGTTCAGCCCCCACGCATATGCCACGAGATTCAGGCTTTCGGTGGTATTTTTGGTAAAGACCATCTCCTCGCGCCCGCCCGAGGCCCCGATGAACTCGGCAAGTCGGTCGTGGGCGTCCTCGTAGGCTTTTGAGGCTTCTTGGCTCAGGTGGTGAATTCCCCGATGGATGTTCGCGTTAGTTCCACGATAATAGTCCCCGAAGACGTTGACGACGCGGTTCGGTGTCTGACTCGTCGCGGCGTTGTCGAGGTAGACCACGCGCTTTCCATCCCCGACTTTGCGTTCGAGAATCGGGAATTCGGCGCGGATGCGTTCTGTGTCGAGCGGTTCTTCGGTTTGGGTGCTCATTGAATCACCGTAGGAACCGAACGGGCAACATTCCTTCGGTCAGCCCCGATTCAGTTGCCCTCCACGACACCCCAGTCGATTTCGATACCGAGCCCCGGTCCGGTGGGTGCTTCGATGTACCCATCCTCCGCCCCTAGGGTCTCTGTCAGGAGAAAATCGCGCACTTCGGGCGTCCACGGCGGTTCCATCGGGAACTCACACCACCCAGAGCGCACAGCAGTCATCACATGGAGGTTCGCGGCGAAGCCAACGCCGTTGGTCCACGTGTGCGGGACGAACTCGACGCCCTGCTCGCGGGCACTCGCCGCAATGGCGACCCCTTCTTGGATGCCAGTAGCGAGCATCGCATCGGGCTGGAGCACGTCCACGGCGTCGTGGCGCAGATACTCTCTGACCTCGTGGGGACCATCGTTGAACTCGCCGCCGGCAATCGGGGTGTCTGTGCGCTCGCGCAATCGGGCATATCCCCAATAGTCGTGACGCGGCAGCGGTTCTTCGAGCCACGCGATATCGAGTGCTTCGAGGTCGCGCGCAACCGCGAGCGCCTCCGCGAACGACCACCGTTCTTCTTCCTCGAAGGCGCGTATCGCCCAGCCCTTGTTTGCGTCAACCATGAGCGTGAGGTCGGGAAACGCCTTCCGTACTTCTCTGACGAGTTCTATATCCTCACGCGAGGTAATACGAAGCTTGATTGCCTCGAATCCCTCCTCAAGTCGGTCTTCGATGTATGCGATGCGTTCGTCTGCGGGCTGGACTTCGCCGGTGCTCGCATAGGTTCGAATCTCTC
>DASSKS010000461.1:0-3070 GCA_035690245.1 Halococcus sp.
ATCGAAAATCGAAGAAACAGAAGAACACCGGCGCGAACAGCGCCGGGAATCCGGGTTCGATTTGGTGGCGCTCGCGGGCTACACCAACGCCGGAAAATCGACGCTGCTTCGCCAACTCGCGGCCGATATCACCGTTGATGAGAATGAAGGCCTGCATCCAGACCTCGAACCGACCGCCGAATCCGAGGACCGATTGTTTACCACGCTCGGCACCACGACCCGGCGGGCAGCGATGGACAGACCAGTGCTCGTGACTGATACAGTTGGATTTATCTCGGAGTTGCCTCACTGGCTGGTCGAATCATTCAAATCCACGCTCGATTCGGTCTATCGCGCCGACCTCGTGTTGTTGGTGGTGGACGCAAGCGAATCAGTCGAGCGGATGCGCGAGAAACTCGTCACCGCCCACGACACGCTCTACGAGCGAAACGAAGCCCCAATTGTGACGGTTCTCAATAAAACCGACCTCGTGAGCGAGGATGCGTTAGCACAAAAGCGCGAAGCACTGTCGGCACTCGCGCCGAATCCCGTCGCTGTGAGCGCCGCAGAAGGCGAAGAAATCGACGGATTACTCGAACGAATCGAACGCGACCTGCCGGCCTACGAGCACGAACGCCTCGTCCTGCCGATGACCGACGACACGATGAGTCTGGTGTCGTGGATTCACGACCACGCCCGCGTCGAGGACGTTTCGTACGACGAACAGGTGCTCGTGGATTTCGAGGCACGTCCGGCGGTGATTGAACAGTCACGGGATAAGGCTGCAAATCTCGCTACGCCGGTCGAATCGTAGTACCTACTGCTCCTCGAATCGGTCGACGGCGGCCTGTGCGACTTCCACGTCCTCGTCGGGCATCCCACCGCTCGACCCGACTGCTCCGACGACCTCGCCGTCTCGTTCGAGCGGGATGCCGCCGCCGAATATCACCAGCCGTTCGTGGTCGGTCGTCTGCAACCCATAGAGCGGTCCATCGGGCTGGGTCGCCTCTTCGAGTTCTTCGGTCGGCATCTCAAGCCCGGCGGCGGTGTAGGCTTTGTTCTTCGAGATTTTCACGCTCGGAAGCCACGCGCCGTCCATCCGGTGTTGGGCGATCATGTTGCCCTCTGAGTTAGCGACGGTCACCACCGACGGAACGCCGATTTCTGCTGCGTGTTGCTCTCCCGCCTCTATCAGTTCTTTTGCCGTATCGAGCGGAATCGTTTCGACCATACACTCTCATCTCGGGCGTCCGGCACATCAATGTGTGACCGACACTTGCAAGCCGATGAAATCGGCCAGTGTGATGTGTTCACTCCCAGTACATCACACGGGAGATTACCGTTCGCGTTTTCGTTTCTCGACTACTCGAACCCCCTCGATTGCGGTCTCTGGATACTGGCCCTCCTCGTCCTTTTCTGCGGCCTTCGTCATATCCCAGACCACATTTAACCCGGTCGTCACGCCTTCTAACGCCTCCATCTCACAGCCGGTTTTTCCGGTGGTTTCGACCGCCACAGCGAGCGTCACGCAGTCCTCTCCGAGGTCGAAGTCGGTATCGACGTTCGTAATCGGGATTTGATGGCACAACGGAATCGTCTCCCACGTGTGTTTCACCGCCTGAATCGCGCCGATTCGCGCCGTGGCAAGTACGTTCCCCTTTCCGATTTCGTCGTCTTTGATGGCTTCGACGGTGGATTCTCGTAGGTGAATCTCGCCGCGCGCGACCGCCCGGCGCGCGCTATCGGGTTTCGCGCCGACATCGACCATCTGGGCATCGCCCTCTCCAGTGGTGTGGGTCAACTCGGAATCCGTGTTCTCAGTCATCGTGCCTCCTGTATCGCGTGCGGGAGGCTATCGAGCAGGCCCGAGGCGAGCAGGCCGCCGTCGCGTGCGAGGCGTTCTGCGGCTTTCCCATTCACGTAGGAGGCTGCACAGGCCGCATCCAGTGGCTCCCGCGCAGCGAGAAAGGCCGCCGTCACACCGGAAAGCACGTCACCAGTCCCGCCAACGGTCATCCCCGGCGTGCCAGCGCGACAGAGTCTCGTATTTTCGCCGTCGGAAATCACGTCGTCTTTGGCCTTTGCCAGCACGACGTGGCCCAACTCGGCGGCGAACTCCTCGATTTCATCCGTGTGCGCTGTGAGGTCATCGACATCCGGACCGCCCATTTCGGCGAGTTCGTGGCGGTTCGGCGTACAGACGAGCGTCGCGTCGGTTTCGACTTCGGGCACTACCGAGAGTGCGTCGGCGTCGATGACCGCTCTGCCCTCAAAATCGGATAAGAACTGTGCGACCGCATCGAGCGTTTCGTCGGCGCTGCCGAGTCCCGGACCGAGTACCACAGTATCGTCATACTGTGTGGCGGTCTCGACCAATCCATCGACCTGTTCGGGAGAGAGTCGGTCGGATTCGTAGGGCTGCACGATGAGGTCTTCTGCATAGCTCGCAATCGGCTCGAAAACCCATTGAGGAACCGATACGAACGCGAGGTCCGCACCCGCGCGAAGCGATGCCTGTGCGGCGAGCGACGGCGCACCGGTATAGGGACCGCCGCCGATGACGAGCACCCGCCCTGAATCGCCTTTTTCACTATTGGGGTCGCGTTCGACGGCGACATCGCCCGGCCCGACGAATCGCTCTGCGGCCTGTGGAATCCCGATGTCTGCGACCCGAACCTCCGAATCGAGCGCGTCGAGTCCGGGTTTCATGTCGTGAAACGTGATGACGTGGTCGGCTTCGACCGCTTTTGTACTACTTTCGCCGGTGTCTGCATCCACGCCCGAAGGAACGTCCACCGCGAGAATTGTTGCACTCGATTCGTTCATGGCTTGGGCTGCGGTGGCCTCTGGTTCGCGGAGGTCGCCCGCGATTCCGGTGCCGAGCATCGCATCCACAACGATATCGGGGTCACCGAGGTCGAGATTCCGCGAATCGCGCACTTCCTCTCTCCGGTAGTCGGCTTGCCCGAGTGCGTTCCAGTTCTTGCGGGCGATGTCCGTGCTGATGCTTTCAGCCCGGCCGAGCAAAAGTACCCGAACGTCGTATTTATCCAGGAAGCGGGCGGCCACGAACGCATCGCCGCCGTTGTTG